>JAUQXC010000014.1 GCA_030834825.1 Thermoflexales bacterium | reverse complement strand
ATGATCGGATCGTGGCCGGGGCCGTGGTGCTCTTTCGCCCGCTGCCCCTGCGATTGGGTACGTTAGCTTACATTCCTAAAGGCCCGCTCCTGGACTTTGACGATGAAGCAGCGACCAGTGAATTGCTGCACGGGCTTGATCGACCTCTGAAGCGCTGCCGCTCGATCTTGTTGAAGATCGAACCGGATCGAGTGGATAATCCGGCCTTTGGCGTTCAGCTGGCTAACCTGGGGTTTCGTCCCAGCCCGCAGACCATTCAACCTCAGCGCACGATCACGATCGACATCACACGCAGCGACGGCGAGATTCTGGCCGCGCTGCACCCGAAGACGCGCTACAACATTCGCCTCGCCACGAAGAAGGACGTCATTGTGCGTGAGGGGCAGCCGAGCGATCTGCCCGCGTTCAATGCGTTGATGCAGACCACCGGCGAGCGCGACGGCTTCGCGGTGCATTCGGCGGAATACTACGAGGCCGTCTACCGTTTGTTCGTGCCGACGGGGCAAGCCAAGTTGTTCGTGGCGACGTATCAGGCGCACGTCATCGCGGGGATCTTTGTCTTCGCCCAAGGCGATCGGGCGTGGTACTTCTATGGCGCCTCCGGCGAAGCCGAGCGGCAGCGCATGCCCAACTATGCCTTGCAATGGGCGGGCATGCAATGGGCCAAGTCAGTGGGCTGCCAGGAATACGATTTGTGGGGTGTGCCCGATGAAGATGAAGCGACGTTGGAAGCACAGTACCTGGAACGTCATGATGATCTGTGGGGGGTCTATCGCTTCAAGCGCGGCTTCGGGGGGCAGTTGGTTCGTTTTGTCGGCGCATTCGATCGCGTGTATGACCCGTTGTTGTACAAAGCCTACGAGCTCTACCTGAGGTCGCGCGGAAGAAAAGAGTAGAAATCAGGGGCACGCCTGACGCCACGCGTCCAGTTCGCGATGTTTGAGGATGCCATTGAAGTTCAGCGCGTTGGCTTGGGGACAGAACTGCCCGGTGGTCATCCCGGTATCGGTATATTCGGCGGCAAACACGGCTTTGCCCGCAGTGACAAACGGCGTCAGCTGATCGCACCACCCCTGATCGAAACAATCCTCGGTAAGCGCCCAATCAAAATAAGGCAGCAGCTCGGCCACTTGATCCGGATCGTTTTTCAACCCGATCGACAAGCCGCGCGCGTGCGCCTCATCCGCCAACCAAATGTTGTACGTGAGTTGATCTTGCGCGGTAAGGGGAAAGCCGGTAGCGTTGGCATACCCCTCGATGTTGTCCGGCTCGATGCCGTCAAAGCCTTTAGCCCGGCAGGCATCCAAGCGCGCCCGCATGATGGGTGCCAGTTGATCGATCTGGCGGATGTCCAGCCACTTTTCGCCCGGCCAGCCCTCGTAATCGTTTCCGAGCACTGCCGGTGGAAATTGATCGGCATCGGGCCGCCACTCTTCCCAGCTGCCCACACTGATATAGCACACCACTTTACGCCCTTGAGCATGTAGGGCGGCAACGAGGCTCGCCTCCGTCTCAAAGAGATCGATGTCAAACAACTGCGCGTCCACCGTTTGATCGATGGCGCCATCCAGCTGCCATTGCCACGAAGTGTTTAAGGCTGGTCGCCAGATTGCGGGCGTGGAAACCAGCGGCAGATAGACCTGCGGAGTCAAAGTGGCCGGGGCGGCCCGCTGTGGGGCACAAGCGGTTAACCCGCATAGAATAATGAGTATCCACATGAAGCGCGACATGTCACAACGTCACCTGATCTCTGATTAACTGCCCACTGATTACTGTTCACTGACTACTTCTTCAGATACACCGACGACTTCAATACTCCCACGTAAGGCAGCGTGCGATATCGGTTGTGCCAGTCCAGGCCATAACCCACCAGCCACTCATTCGGGACGTGAAAGCCGATCCAATCCACTTTCACGTCCACTTCGCGCACTTCGGTCTTGCTCACCAGCGCGCACGAGCGCAGCGAAGCCGGATGTTTCGTCCCCAACATCTGATACAGGTAGTTCAGCGTGTGCCCGCTGTCGATGATGTCTTCGACGATGAGGACGTGCTTGCTGTGCAGGCTGTTCTTCACATCCAGCAGCACGCGCACCTCGCCGGTGGCCTTGGTATTCGCCGTGGGATAGCTGCTTAACGACATGAAGTCGATGTTGTAGGGTACCGTCAAATGTTCTTCCAGATCGGCGGTGAAGCGGAAGGCGCCGTTGAGGATACAGACCAGGACCAATTCGCTCACATCCCGATAGGCGGCTGAGATCTGCGTGGCCAGGTGTTTCACTTTGGCGGCGATCGTATCGGCGTCGATCAGCACTCGTTCGATGGCGTCGTCTAGCATGTTACTCCTTTACCCGTGAAAACTGGCCGGATTGTAGATGGATCGGAGGGAATGGGCAAGCGCCGCAATTCAGGCGGCGGCATTTTGCACCAGCGCTCAAAACATTCTACAATGACAGCAACCTGGAGGGTCCATGGACATCTTGACAATCGATACGGCTAACCAGCGCGACGTGAAACGCTTCCTCGATTTCCCTTTTCAACTCTATCGCCACGTGCCGCAGTGGGTGCCGCCTTTTGCGGCTGATGCCAGGCGCATGCTCGATCGAAAGAAGCACCCGTTCTATCGCCATTCAACCGCGGAGTTCTTCATCGCGGTGAAAGCCGATCGGGTGGTGGGGCGGCTCGCGGTGTTGGATCATCGCCCCTACAATGAATGGAATCATTCGCAAACGGCGTTCCTGTATCTCTTCGAGGCGGAGAACGATTGTGAAGTGTCACGCGGCCTATTTGATGCGGCCTTTGCCTGGGCGCGCGCGCGCGGCTTGACGCAGGCCTTTGGCCCCAAAGGTTTCTCCGTGCTCGATAGCATGGGTCTACTGGTCAAAGGCTTTGAGCAGCGACCGGCGTTGGGGGTCGCTTACAACCCGGATTATTACGCGGCCTTGTGGGAGGACGCCGGATTGGAGAATTCCGGCGATGTCGTTTCTGGTTATCTGGGACCAGACTTTGTGATGCCGGAGAAAGTCATGAAGGTGGCCGAGCTGGTGCAACAGCGGCGTGGCTTGCGCATTGCCACTTACCGGACGCGCAGCGATCTGAAGCAGCTCGTCGAGCCGCTGAAGAATCTGTACAACAGCGCCCTCAGCGGCACTACCGATACGTTTCCCATCACCGACGAAGAAGCGAACCTGATGGCCAGGCAGTTGATCAACTTCGCCGATCCCCGTTTGATCAAAATCGTCATGAAGGGCGAGGAGATCGTTGGGTTCATGTTCGGCTATCCGGATCCGTCGGCTGCCATTCAACGCTGCCGGGGCAAGTTATTCCCGTTCGGCTGGCTGGATATTTTGATCGAGTTGAGGCGCACCAAATGGATCAACTTGAATGGCGCCGGCCTGCTAGAGAAATATCGCGGCAGTGGCGGCACGGCGCTGTTGTTTGTGGAGATGTACAAGAGCGTGCGTAACAGCCAGCATTTCCTGCACGCTGACGTGGTGCAAATCGGTGCGGAGAACGATAAGATGCAGCGTGAGATCGCGGGGCTGGGGATCGACTTCTACAAAGCGCACCGGATGTATCGCAAAAGTATTGCGTGAGGTGCAGGCCGTCATCCGGCGACATCACTGCCAGCAACTAGCCGCTAACAGCCAGCTACCACACTCCTACCACGTAACCGTCCAGCGTTCGCTTTCGGGGCTAATCACGCCGACGACCTCGCCTGCCTCGTCCACTTTCACAACCACCACGGACCAGTTGTAAGTGCCGGGTGTGCCATTCGGCGCGCCGCCCAAATCCCACCAATTGTTGGCCGTCAGGCGTTCGAAGACCACTTGCTGCTCCTGGCGCAGGCGCAAACGATAACGCTCGTCGGGATTGAGACCGCTTAAGCCGGGCACAATCCAGCGCATTTGAACGACCTTGCCGGCTTCGACGATTGTGCCAGAGGCCGGCTTATTCAAGAGTGGTGCCGGATACACAATGCGCACTGAGGGGGTCGGCTGCGGTGTGTGGGTTGTCGTGCGCGTCACCCGCGTGCCCGTGATGGTCGCCCGCGGCGTGCGCGTGGGGGTGCGGGTGGGGGTGGCCGTGGGTGCATAGGTGGCCGTTAACGTGCCGGGAATATCGGGCGTGTTCGTCGGCGTGCGGGTGGGCGTGTTCGTCGGCGTAGGCGTGAAGGTCGCCGTGCGCAGACCGATGAGCACGACTTGTGTAGGAACTGGTGAGGACGTGACCCGATAGTCTACAATCTCCGCCGAGTTGGCATTGATCGCGCTGTTGACGATCAAAACCCCGACCATAATGATGGCGATCAAGGCGAGCAGGCCAAGCGCTGGCCCGATCGACAGATTAATCTCTCGCCTTGGCTTGACCGGCGCTGGTGTGAAGGCTTCCGGCCAGACATGCCGCACGGCGCGCGTCACCCGATTCAGATTAGACGCCAGTCCCAACAGCGTCTTGATCTGCTCATCACGCGTCTGGCCCAGCAGATCCTCAACCAGGCCCAGCTCGCCACACACGGCGCTGAACTGTTCCGGCGTCATGCGTTTCAGGGTCTGCTCGATCTTTTTGAGGTCAGGTGTTTCAGACATGGATGATCGTTAGCTGTAGATCGGGTCTCTGCCGAAAAGTCCCTGCAATCGTGCGTTCAAGTCGCCTGAGCGGGACAGCGCTCTTTTTTGCTGCGCAGTCGAAAGAAAGCCAGGGTCGGCTGGTGGACAAGTGCTCACGGCGCGGCAAAAAAGCCTACCGCCAATGTGCCCGGCCCGACGTGTGTTGTGATCGCCGGTCCCAGGGAATAGATCGGAATGTCGGTAATGCCCAATGCTGCACCAAGCTCCACGCGCAGCCGATTGGCATCCTCCGCGACATCGGCGTGCATCACGCTCAGGCGTGCGGCGGGCGAGCGTGGGCACTCCCCCATGATCAGGTCCTTCAAGCGTTCCAGCGCCTTCTGATAAGTGCGTACTTTATCCAGCGGTTCCACCCGTCCATTGCTCAGCTGCAAAATCGGTTTGATTTGGAGCACACTCCCAATCAGACTCGATGCGCCACCGATGCGTCCGTTGCGCCGCAGATACTCCAGTGTCGCCACCAGGAAATAGGTACGAGAGCGCGGAATCAAACTCCGCAGGTCGGCCTCGATCTCATCGGCCGAGCGGCCGGCGTCCCGCCAGTCGGCCGCCTGCTTCACGGCTTCACCCAGGCAGCCCGCAATCGTGCGCATGTCGATCACGCGAATGTCAGCGTGTGCATAGAGATTGCGCGCCACGGTTGCTGAAGCCACGGTGCCGCTGACCTCAGTCGATGGATGGATGGATAAAATCGACTCACCTCTCTCGGCGGATGGGCGGTAGGTCTCGTCAAACAGGCCGGGCGCAGGCGCGGCGGTGGCAGGCAGCTGCGCCGCCGCTCTTAACCGTTCCAAGAATTTCGGCTCGTCCATCTCCAGACCTTCCAGAAAAGTCTCCTCGCCAAAGCGGATAATTTGCGGCACGACGTGGATGTCACGTTGCTGGCAATACTCGCGGGACAAGGCAGCGGTGGTGTCGGTGACGATCTTAATCATGGTTTCCTCGCGGCAAAACACGGAGCAGAGATGGTGGCACACCCTCAGTATAACCCGTTCTCACCACCCCGACAAGGTGGACACACTGCGTCCGGGCGGACACACCGCGTCCGGGACAGAATATTCGTGACAAACACGACACAATTGGAGAGGGTGCGGATCGTCGTTGCAACGGCAATGCTACCGCTTGATGGGCAAGGAACGCAAACCGATCTGGCCGATCAACTATTTGTTGCGAAGGTTGTGGAGGACATGGGAGCACAAAGAACAGGGTCCTCCAAGTAGCGCTGCCGCTGAAATTGATACGCAGAGCAAGCTGCCATGCTCAAGCATGGCAGCTTGCTCTGCGCATGACCTCACTGTTGATGATTCATCATTCGGCAGAGAAATATGCTAAACACGCCTCTTTGGTCTGTCGATCGACTAACAAGACGTTTTTCGCCAATTTGCTCGATTTTGGCCTGGGGGAACAAATGGATTCCCTAATTGGATCCGGTTCGGAAAAGAATCGGATGAAATTCGGAATGCGGCACCGCTCATCTGATCTATACTGATGGCGAATTAAGCCATCTCATTGGCTTTTGACTTTTGTTCTCATTGTGCTCGCACATGGATGCGACACTGAGGTTGCACGGCGCAGAGGAAGATGTGCCGCTCTGCCTAAACGGAAGAATCGCACGTGACGTTGGAGGAAATTGTATCTACGTTCTCGTCAGCGCAGCCGACGCTCCACAGGAGCGTACTCGCTGACCCAGCCTGACCCGGACTGGCCCGGATGGACCGGGGGAAAAGTCGCACAGCCGCTGGTTGGCGGCGAGGGAGAATCCCGGCAGACCTGATGAATGAAGTCCCTCAGCGGCCTGCCTTACGTCAGACGAAAATCTGGCGACAAAATCTCAACGACCAACAGGCTGCTCGCAGCCTTTCAAAACCGGCATCTCGTAAGAGGTAACTGACTTTTCTGATCCAGGGGCCGACGGACGAGGTGTCTCTCGACAACAGGAGGAGCAAGATGGGCAAGACATCCTGGAATGGACAAATCTATCGGGCTTTGAAGGCTATCGATCACATCGGTGAATCGAAATATGAAGCGAAACAGGCGCAGGGCTGGAAGCCGGGCGAAGCCGTCGAAGGTATCTTCAGTTACGGGACGTTCACGACGGTCTTCAAGCGAGCCATCACCTACAAGAACTGGCTGGTCGAGGAGTATCCTGGGCTGAGGTTCTTTGAGGAGATCGACGACGAGATGACGACTGAGTATTTGAATGAGACGTCAGAGACCAGCCAGAAGGACACGGTGCAAACGATTGTGGCGACGCTGCGGAAACTGCAGGAGGGGCTGTATGCCATGAACTGGATCAAGGCTGACATCGTGCCAGGGGGTTGGCGAGTAGATGATGATCATCAGCCGCGCGGGCCATACGCGCCTGACGAAGCAGCGGCCATTTGGCAGCGAGTGATGGCCTGTGATTCGGAGTTGGGTCAGGCGCTGCGTTTCATCTTGTCGAGCGGCGCGCGCATTGATGAGGTACTGCATTTGCGCGCCGACAAAGTCTCGCTTACTGAGAAGAAGGTAGAGTTGCTCGGGAAGGGCGGCAAGACGCGCAACATCCGGGTACTCGATTCAACCGTGCTGACCGAGTTGGATTTGTCGCGGCCTTTTGTATATCTCCCCGAAAAGCAAGCGTGTTACTGGAAAGATGGCCTGGAACGGTATGTGCGGCAAGCCTCCGATGCGTTGGACATCCAGCGGCGCGGGGTGCATGGTTTTCGTGCAACGGCGGCTTGCCAATTCGTGGATGTCAAACGCGCGTTGGGCTACACTGAAGCCGAGGCTCGGCGTGAATTAGCCATGTGGCTGGGGCACAATCCGCATCGGACGGAGGTGACGTATGCGTACGTGCCGAAGAGTCAGTTGACGCGATGAGATACAGATGGCGTGAAACTGGCGCAGACAATATTTCAGCAAAGTCATGAGGAAGTCGGTTTACTACCCTATTCAAAATGGAGCGTCGTGCGTAGCTTACTTCAGAAGATCACCAAGAATGTTGACCAACTGGCGAAAGCCCAACATTCCTATCTGCTGATACAGACTCAAACTACGCCATAAATATCGGGTACCAAGCAATAGATTCCGCTGGCGCAAATGCAGCTTGGCGAGACGGCGCAGACTGCTAGCAGTTCCTTGCTGATTGCCGAGATGCTGCCTTACAGCCAATGAGCATTCGAGACAGACTCGGGCTGAGGCATAATCACGATTCGCTAGCGCAATCAATCCCAGTTGTTCATCAGCATCTGAACCGCCTCGTGGATCGTTTATCCTCTCGTACATTTCTTTGGCGCGTGCGCCAAGGTTAAGGGCTTGGCTGAACTCACGAGTGTCGTAATAGACCCACGCAAGGTGGTGTGTGCCAGTCGCTACTGCGCTTAGGCTGCCGGCTGCTTCGCCGCTCTGAATAAGTTGTGATAGCGCTTCGATCGCTTTGCGGTAGTCCCTCAACCGACGGTACACGACACCCAGCATGAGCAGTGTGTGATCTGTCGGGTCGCCTGGGTGAAGCTGCTGCCGCAATTGATCGACTTCCAGGTACAACGATAATGCTTTCTTGAGTTCGTTACGATTGAGATAGTAAGCGGCCCTCTCTGCCTTAACTGACGCAACGCCATCATAGTCGTGAATTGCCGCCAGCAGAGTCTCCGCCTCCGATAGGGTCTGGAGAGCGGCCCGATATTCGCCTAGATTGAATTGGAGGCGCCCCAATGCCAAGACCGCACGCGCGTGTGTTGTAGGATCGATCAGGCGTGTTGCCGCAATCGCAGATTCCGCGCTCGAGCGCGCTTCGTCCCACTCACCGATTGCCCAATGTGCCTCATAGGACAAAAGATGCAACCATCCTGCATTGGCTCCCAACAGTTGGGTCGAGCTAAGCCCTCGCTTACAGTAGATCA
Organism: Thermoflexales bacterium; assembly: GCA_030834825.1. Classification (GTDB taxonomy): domain Bacteria; phylum Chloroflexota; class Anaerolineae; order Fen-1058; family Fen-1058; genus Fen-1058. The sequence goes on along the minus strand of JAUQXC010000014.1, from coordinate 20,759 downwards.
GTAGATCTTGGTACAGATACCGGTGTTGAAGATAGGCTGATAGATATTCGACCAGGCTTAGTAGCAGCTCTGCCGCCGTTCGATCGGTTTCCTGAGCGAGCCAGTCACTGGCGGTCTGAATCTGTGGAAATTCGCGATCAAGTAGGTCATACGCTGACTGATAGTCGTTGGTATACGTTACATAGTGTGCACAGTGGCGCTGATGCGCATCTTGTCGTTGAGGCATGGCCTGTGGCAGAAGATCACTGCATCTTTTGATCAAACTGAGCCAATCCCTGCCCCAAGAACTCACCGCCTAGCTGAAAGAGCCCGTCAGTCGTAAGCAGAAGATCGGCGCAATATTGAGCATGTCGAAGGGGTACTTCAAATCATATGAGCACGAACTTCTACTCTGTTACGTTGGGCTGGTTCTGCCACTCGTCGATCTGCGCCTGGACAACCGCTGCTAGTGAAGACTCGATCTTCCAGAAGATGGCCCATGCCGTTTTCGCACAGGACATGGCTTGGTCGAGGTCACCCCGTTCATAGAGCATGAGGCCAAGATTGAACAGCGAAATTCCTTTGCCACGTGGGTCGCCGATCTCGTCGGCGATGTTGAGATGCTGTTCGTAGTATTCGATCGCACGCTCGGTCTGGCCTAAAATCGAATAGGCATTGCCAAGATTGCTTAGCAAGTTTCCTTCCTGACGTCGATCGCCAATTTCCTTCGCGATAACCAGTGCTTCTTCGTAAGATTCTATGGCACGCAATGTATCGCCCATATTCTTATAGGCGATGCCCAGGTTGCCTAACGCGAGAGACTCATTGCGACGGTCACCAATCTCACGCGAGATGTTGAGCGCCTGTTTATGACATTCAGCCGCTCGCTGATGGTTGTTTAGATTTGCGTAAGCTATACCCAAATTGGTCAGCGTATAGCCTTCGCCGCGTTGGTCTCCGACTTCCTGCTGAAGAACGAGTGCTTGCTCGTAGAATTCGATTGCCCGCTGTGTTTGGCCTAGGCCATCATAGACGTTTGCCAAGTTGCCCAGATCGGCGGCTTCATTACGTTTATCGCTGGCTTGTCGATCAATGGCCAGCGCTTGCTCATATAGTTCGATCGCACGTTGCACTTCTCCACGGGCGGCATAGGCCAGTCCCAGGTTTCCAAGATGTACGGCCTCAAGTGGGCGATTGCCCAGCCGGTGCGCGATTTCAATCGCCGTCTCAAGCCATCGAATTCGCTCGTCGATTGGTTGACGCAAAACCAAGAGATACGCGCCGGCTTGGGGATAGGTGGTGCAGAGTTCTGCGGTTGAGGTACCTTCATCGGCTTTAAGGCACGCCCAGCGCTGGGCTGTCTGAATGTTACCCCATTCCATATCGAAGAGATACAATGCCTGCTTAACCGAGTCACCACCTTGCTTATACCGGCGATCGGTTTCCCAGGTCACACTCAGGTAATGCCTGGCGTGTCGAAGGCCAGCTTCAGTGAGATTGGGCACAGCAATTCGTCCCTTGATTATTCCGCAGTGCGCCATTCAGCCAGTCGTTGTCGCACAGCATCGGCATCGGGACCACCGTTCTGCTCGTAGATTTCCAGTGCAACCTGTGCATGGGCAATCGCTTGTGCACGATCACCCAATTTGTCCTGCGTCAGGCTCATATTGAAGAGATCATGCCCTTCACCTTGCCGATGACCAATCTCACGATGAATAGTCAGAGCCTGGTTGTAGAAATCGAGAGCGCGGTGTAGATCGCCGAGAGTGGCATAGGCTTGCCCCAAATTGCTCAAGGCATTGCCTTCTCCGTAACGATGACCAATTTCGCGGGCGATAGTGAGATGCTGCTCGTACAACGCCATTGCCTCCTGCGTCCGGCCGAGGGCGGCATAGGCCTCCCCCAGAATGCCCAGATTCGTTCCTTCGCCGCGTCTGTTCCCGATCTCTCGCGCGATAGTCAGTGCCTGCTGATTAAACTCAATGGCCCACTGAGGCTCATCAAGAGCCATATAGGCTAGGCCCAGATTGGTCAGCCATGTTCTCTCGCTGTATCGCTCGCCGATCGCACGTGCGATTGCCAGGGCTTGTTCATAATATTCGATCGCGCGGCGTGGTTCACCCAGGCTTGCATAAGCGAGCCCAATATCGCCCAACCAATTGCATTCGTTGGCTCGCTCGCCGAGGTCGCGAGCGACGGTCAGAGCCTGGTCATAGTATTCAAGTGCACAGCGCGGCTGGCCCCAATCGGCATAGATCAACCCAATGTTGCCCAGTGCCATATTTTCACCGGACCGATCGCCGATGCCGCGATCGAGTGCCAACTGCTGCTCGTAGCACGATAGCGCGCGTTGTAAGTCGCCTCTCTCCAAATAAGCATTTCCCATGCTCCCAAACGCATTGGCTTCTCCCACCCGATCGCCGATCTCGCGGGCGATGACCAGGTATTGGTCGAAATAGTCGATGGCACGCAGTGTCTCTCCGAGATCGGCGTAAGCCAATCCCAAGTTACCCAGGCTACCGCCTTCTCCACGGCGATTGCCGATTTCACGATTGATGACCAATCCTTGCTCATGATATTCAATTGCGCGGCGTGCCTCACCCAAGTGATGATAGGCATTTCCGAGATTTCCCAAGGCGATGCTTTCGCCGAGCCGATAACCGATCTCGCGATCGATGGTCAGCTGCTGTTCATAGAGTTGGATGGCTTGGCGCAGTTCACCCAGGCGATAACAAACATTGCCGATGTGACCAAGATGGATGCCTTCAGCAGAGCGGTCGGGTAGACAACGCGCGGCCTCAAGGGCGGGTTCCAGCCAGCGCAGGTATTCGCGCGGAGGCAGACGCAGGCTCAATACGTACCAGTAACTGGCATAGGCGCTGCACAGTTGGGCAGCGTCATCATCACCCACCGTGTGAGCCGCTGCCCACATTTGGCCTGATTGGATGTTGAGAGACTCCATATCAAACAGAGTCAATCCATGTTTGATAGCCTCAGCACCTTGTAGATACAAAGCGTTGGTAGAGCGCAGCACTCCAGCGTAGTATTGAGCATGGCGAAGAGCAGCATCGTGCAGGCCAGGCATAGTACATCTCAATCTTCCGCCAACAGCGATTTCGCTTGCGCGACCAATAGCGAGTGCATCTGATAGCGCCCCATCTCTTGCACAAACTCCAGCAGGCCACGATCAACCAGCGTGGACATAGTCGGCTCTGGCTGATCTACTTGCCAGACCGCCTTCATCGCGGCGAGGTCGAATCTGGTTAGATTGAACATAAATACATCATTTCTCGCTGCGCCATGTGTCCAATTGCTTTCGGACCGTTGCAGATAATGGATCTTCAATCTGTTCAAATACTCTAAGGGCGTCTGTCGCATATGCCATCGCTTGGGATCGATCTCCCAGTTTGTTTAGTAGCAAGCTAATGTTGTATTCTGTTAGACCTTCGTCGTGTTGGTTGCCGATTTCCCGATCAATAGCTAGGGCTTGTTTGTATAATTCTAGAGCACGCGTGCTATCGCCTAAATCTGCATAGGCTTGACCCAAGTTGCCAAGCCCTATACCTTCGCCACGTCGATATCGATCTTCCCGGTCAATGACCAGGGACTGCTCAAAATGCGCAATAGCAAGACGGCTCTCGCCTAATTCAGCGTAGACTTCGCCCATATTGTTAAGTATGTTACTCTTGCCTCTGCGATCACCGATGTCTTCTTTGATAACCAGTGCTTGGTTGTAGAATTCCATAGCACGTTGACGGTTTCTCAAGTCCATATAACACATGCCAATATTATTTAGTGCGGTACCTTCTCCAAGTCGATCGCCAAATTCTCGTGCGATGCTGAGTGTTCGCTCAAATAATTGAATAGAAAATTGAGGTTTTCCGAGACGTCGATGAACAACTCCTAGACTGTTCAATACTTGACCTTCGCCACGACGATCTCCAATTTCCTGGACCACAGCTAGCTTCTGTTCGAAATAATCAATTGCTCGGCGTGGCTCACCAGATTCTGCGTAGGCGATTCCCAGATTCCCCAAATGACGACTTTCTGTGTTGCGTCGACGTAAACGTCGAGCTGCACTCAGTGCATCTTCATACCATTTAATCTGCTCCTGAGGCGGCTGACGTAAATCGAGCAGGGACCAGCTAGGATAATCGCTACACAATATCGCTGCTTCGTCCTCCTTATCTGCATGTGAAGAAGCCCAAGATTGACCTATTTGGATATTAGTCCATTCGGCATCAAATAGATTCAATCCTTGTTTAAGTAAATCCTTGCCTTCACCATACAGGCGATCGGCCGTTTGCAGAACACCTGCATAATATTGCGAGTGTCGGCGTTGTGCTTCCCATAAACTCGGCATTCTCAATCTTCCGTCAGCAGCGATTTCGCATGTGCAACTAATAACGCGTGCATTTGATAGCGGCCCATCTCCTTCACGAACTCCAGCAGACCGCGATCAACCAGTGTCCGCACAATCGGCTCCGGTTGCTCCACTTGCCACACCGCCTTCATTGCATCGAGGTCGAACGTGGCCGGCTTGGGTGCGAACACGCCGAGGTAGGCATAGCAGTCGCGCGTGGGTTCGTCCAGGCGGTCCGTGCTGCGTTGAAGCAACACAGCAATGGTGGGCGTTGTCTCATTGGCGAGGTCGGTGCGATCTGCCGGCGCTTTGGCTTCGAGGATGGCCGCCCCTTCACGCAATTCCTTGATCAAGTCGGTGACGCCGAAGCCGTAACTCGCTTCGACGTTGAGCATGTGACCCGCGACTTGTAGGGCCAGTGGCAGCCCTTCAAGTTCATGCACCAGTTCCCGCGATTCCGCCGGATAATCTTTGGCCACTGACGGCGCGAGCGCTTGCAGCAGTTCAAGCGCCTTGTCGTCGGTGAGAACAGGCAACTTGTAGATGTCGTTGGCCGTTGGGGCGAGGGCCTGCGCGACCTTGTTCTCGCGCGTGGTGATGAGAGTGGCACACCCGCGCCCGCCCACTTTGAACGGCACGGCATGTTCCGACTCCCACACGTCATCGATGATGAGCAGCATGCGTTTGTTGCGCACCATCGCGGCGAGTTGGGCCGTGGCTTCTTCCAGTGTTTTGGCGCGCAGCAGATCATCCGTGCCGAGGGCGCGGCCCCACGTGGCGAGTTCCGAGAACAGGTTAGGGGTTTGGCCAAGCGAGGTCCACAGCACGCCGTCAGGAAAGGCCGTGGCAATGTCCGGATCATGTGCCAGCACGGCAGCAATAGTGGTCTTGCCGATACCGGGCCAGCCGCGAATAGCGGTGAGCACTTGCAGTGATGCTTCACCCGTCAGGCCAAGCCTCGCTTTCAGATTCTGCAAATCATCTTCGCGGCCAATGACGAGCGAGGGTAGTGGCGGCGCACTACCAGGTTTCGGCGTGGGTGGTGCTTGCTGAATCACAACCTGCGCACCGTCGCCAATTGCAACGCCAGTTACGTTGCTAATGTTGCCAACTCTGATAGAAGCATCAGATTCTATGGCGGAGGAAACTTTTTGAATGAGTTTAGGATCTTCTGGAGGAAGCGACAGTTTCTTTTTATTCGTTTTGGTCATGGTCTTCATTCCTCATAGTATGGATATGAACAGACCCATCCCAAGCAAAATGAAGGCCACTGCTTGGATTGAAAATGTAGCTCTTAAATAGTTGGCCTTGCGTTCGAATATGGCATTGTTAAATTTCCAAGTACCTATCATATTGGAAAGCAGTTGAAGTTGCGTTTCATCGGAAGTCTTTTCAAGATAATCCTTTGCTAAAATTTCAAGATTGGGATCAAGTCGATACTTACGAACCCAGACTATCATATTTGCGAGTACAACGGACACCACAAAAAGCGCAATGCTTATGAGTGTCATTGTCTGACTAGCTACTGGCAAAAGGATCAGGGTTCCCCTTGCTCCCATAAGCAAGGCAAACATTCCCCCCGCGAAGGCGATCAATGCGCTTGCCTTTGTCTCAAGCGCTCCTTTTTGCCCCTGCTGAGAAGCAAGTGTCTCCTTAGCAGTAGCATAGATCAACGATAAGCTATTAGGATCGCTTGCCATCTTCATAGCCTCCTACAAAGGATAAAACAGACACGCAGGGCACAGCATTAACCCATAACAGTTAATACTTTCACCCCTCCACCTCGACATACTCCCCCAGCGACCAGCCGGCGTAGAGCGCTTCCGCCTGCATGAGGATGTAGCCGAGGAACGGTTCGAAGTCTTCCTCGCGGACGTTACGCTGGCGCAGCGCACACGACACTCACACGTAGACCAACCGCCCCTCAATGCCCCGCGGCCTCAACAACCCCTTCAACCAGCGCGGCCACCGGCCTGAGTGTGTCTAGACTTCTTCTTCTTGGTTTTGGCAATCTCCGGCATCTGGATTTCACCACTAACCTACCGATTCCAAAAAGCGAACCACTCCTATTTCATCTCTGGCGACAATCGCTTTTCCATCGAGTGCAACAGCGCCTTAGTCGCGGCTGGATGCTATTTCGTCGTCTCATTCCCCAGCAGCACTTGCGCTTCTGTACAGGCCGCGCGGTAGACGTAGGGTTCGCCATCGCACGTGGCCAGTTGGAGTGCGGCTTGCGCGTGGGTGCGCACGGTGGCTTGTTGTCCGCGCGACTGCGCCCGGCGGGCCAGCTCCAAGTGCACGTCGGCCTCTTGCAGAACATACCCATACCCTGCCCGTAGCGCGGCCGCCAGAAGTCGCTCCGCTTCTGCCTCATCCGTTGCTAGCCGCCCCAGCTCTATCAAGATATCAGCTTCCACTTCCATCATGTTAATGTCGCGGCAGATGGTGAGCGCCTTGTGCAGATGTTGTTCGGCTTCTGCAAGTTGACCATCGGCGCGCAATGTCGCGCCGAGCAACCAGTAGGCATACACGTAGTTGCGGGGATAGGGATGGCCCAGGTCATGTTTATTTACCAGTTTTAGCGCGCAGCGCGCGGATGTGACCGCAGATTTAGCCAAAGCCGGATGGGAAGGAGAAGCACGCAGTTGAAGCAGGCCGGCCAGCGCGCGGTAGTTCCAGATGACGCATTGTGATTCCTTCTCGTTTTGTTTCGCAAACGTTCTTAACGCCTCAGCTAACTCCTGCTCTGCCACTTCCCACTGGCCCAAGTAAGCCCGCAGGTGCCCTAATCCCTGATGCCCGACGGCCTCTCCAAATTCATCTCCAATCTCGCGGCACAGCGTAATCTTGCGACGCAGGTTGTCAGTAGCGGCACGCAATGCGCCAATTTGTATTTGTACCGCGGCCAAATTACCCAGCACAGTATTGAGTCTTTTTTTATCGTTGTGTTTTTCATGAATAGCGATTGCCTGCTCATACGCTGTCACCGCCAGACGTGGCTGACCGCTTGTGTGATAGCAGTTGGCGAGGGAGTTCAACGTCCACGCTTGGTAGCCTTCATCTGTAAAATGTGGGGGGTGGTCCTCGCCATCCAGGAAGAATGCGCGGAGAAGCTCAATTTGTAACTGGTATGCTCCAAACTGGGTGTCGAGGTTGCCGAGGCGGTTAAGGAACAATTTGAAGGCTTCAACATATTGCCCGGCGCGGACAGTGTGGTGGTACAGATCAATCACCGGAGCCAGGTCTTCCAGTGTTTTGGGTTTGGGCGGGGATTCTATCGCAGCAAAATAGTCGCGCAGGCGGGTATGGGCGGAGGCGCGGTCGGGGGCAGCTAGACGGTCGTAAGCGTAACGGCGGACAATCGGGTGGAGGTCATATTGCGTAGCGGCGCGGGTTTCGGCGTGCAGTAATCCCCGTTTCTGCAAATCTCTGAGCGCTGCATCAAGATCTAAATCAACATCTGATTTTGTATTTTGGATCGGGCGTTTGAACAAGTGGCCCAAAATGCCTAACCGAGGGGATGGGTTAAAAATGGTGCAGAGCGCGTCATAAGCGACCGGGCCGCGGAAACAAGCGAGATAACAAAGAAGGCGCTGGCACTCTGTGGATAGGCTGGCATAGGCTTGCTCCAAAACGTGGTGATGGCGCTGAACTAGGTCGCCAGTCACATCTAAGCGAGCAGTGGCGGCCACGTCACCTGGTTGGCGCGGGTCGGTGAGAATCAGGCCAGCCAGTAGACGCAGAGCCAACGGATGGCCGCCATACGTCTCGCTCAAGGCTTCCAACTCAGCGCGCGTGCCACGCACGCCGACAGCATGGAAAAATTCAGCGGCGTCAGCTTTGTCCAGCGCGGTCAGTTCCGTCTCACATACGCCTTGCACAAGCAGGCCGTCATGCCCTTCCAGCACGCGCGGGCGCAAGCGCGTGGTTAACAGCAGCCGCCCGGGCCACTCCGTGCGTCCCATACATCCGCTCAAAAATATCTCCGCCAGCGGGCTGATACAATCTCGTTCTTCCACCTCTTGCTTTCCGCCTGTGGCTTCATCCCCCTGGTAGGCTGCCTCCATCCCGCCAAACGCGCGGAGCGCGCGCTCAAAACCGTCAAAGATGAGCAGGGTGTTGGTTTGGGCAAGCCGGGAAAGCAGCACATTGACCTGCTGGCGGGGCGAGATATTGCGTGGATCAATGCCCAACTGGGGCAACGCCTCGGCCAAAAAGGTCTCGAACGTGCGCTCTTCATAAAAATTCCACCACAGCGCGGCCGGCCAGGCGGTGCCGTCAACATCATGATTGAGCCAGTGCCATGCCAGCGCGCTTTTGCCAAACCCGCCCAGCGCGCGCAACACGCGCACCGCCGGACCGTGCGCCAGCCAATCGCTCAGCGCGGCGCGCTCGCCGGCGCGCCCGGTGAAGTGCGGAGCGGCGGCGTAGGCGTGACCGCGCGGCCAAAATTCAGCGGGCGGCAGTGGAGGTGGTAGCACATCGCCGTGATAGTGAATTTCCACCCGCGCGTCAGGTCCAATGGCCACGCCGGTTGAATTTTGAATATCGCCAATTTTGATACCCTTGAAGGATTCTTCACTCATAAGTCAGACCGTTCAGGTTTATAGAATAGCTCCATGAAAACTGCCTTAATCGCGAAGATTAGTTGAAAGAGTCTAACTATAACAAAGCGCATGCCATCAGCGGCTAGCGCCGCTGGAGCCTGTGTTACTCCCACGCTTTTTGTTCAGGCGCTTAAACAATCTCAGCGCTTATGTGCAGCACGTGTAGCCTCTGCAATTAGTTTCCAATTTTTAGATGCGCGTTTTAGAAAATTACCATCGGAAGATGTGTAACCCGTCAATTGACCGAGGTTCCTAATAGGATCATTGTATGGCGACGGAGCATACGGATCTGACATCGAACATTCGATCGCCGCGCGGTATTCCTTTTCGGCGTCCGCGTATCTCCCGAGACCCGAAAAAGCGGAGCCGAGATTGTTATGGGCTACGGCATTACCAGGACAAATTTGTATAGCTTCCTGAAGCAGTTTAATGGCCTCCTCGTACTTTTCTTGTTTATGGTTTGCATCAGCCTCTCGTAACAAAGACTCAATTTCAGGCGGACATAGTAGTTCGGTCATTGTATTACTCCTAAACGATGAATATCGTTGCAATTTATCTATCTCGATGTCGGCCACATTCTTATCTACCGCAACAACCTCCCGGGTGACATTGGAACACAGATCAAATCTCCTGCCTCACACCACCACATCGACATACTCCCCCAGCGGCCAGTCGGCGTAGAGGGCTTCTGCCTGCACGAGGATGTAGCCGAGGAACGGTTCGAAGTCTTCTTCGCGGACGTTGCGCCGGCGCAGGACACGTCGCACTGCGGCCCGCACCGCGGCTTTGACATCTTCACGATGAGGCTGCGTCCAATCGACTTTGAGGTTGCGCTTGATGGTCTGCACGACGTCGTGAATCAGACCGCGCAGGAAGGCTTCGTTGTACAGGTTGAGGTAGTTGGTCGCCACGGCGTCGTAGAAGGCGAGTTCGTCCGGCGCGAGGCCGAGGTCTTGCGCGCGTTGCTGGTCTTGCTCTTGATCGTGCTTGATGGCGATCATCGCCTGAATCACCGCCGCCGCGTCGATGAGACGGTTGTGATATTTCTGCAGCGTGGCTTCGAGCAGTTCTTTGAACGACTGCGCTTTGAAGGGATTGCGCTTGCGATACGCTTCGATCGCGTCGGCGAGCAGGCGCTGCAACAACTTGAGACGCAGGTCTTCATACGGGCGATCTTTGTAGGTCTGCAGGAAGTTGTCGTCGAGGATCGAGACGTCGGCGCGTTCGAGGCCCGCCGTCTTGAAGATGTCCACTACGCCATCGGAGGCGACGCTGTCGTCGACGAGATCGCGCACGGCCTGTTCGATGTCGCGCTGGGGTCGTAGACGGCCGGGCACGGTCTTCATGATCTGTTTGCGCGTGCGCTGATAGAAGATCACTTCGTCAGCGTAGGGACGGCAGTCGTCGAGGTGCTTGACGAGCAGATAGGCCGCCGAGAGCCGCGCTTCGGCTTGCAGGAATTGATCGCGCCGCGTGTCGTCTTCGGCGAGGTAGCCGTAGACGAAGGCATACAGGTCTTCGATGTCGACGAGGCTCATGCGCCGCCACGCGCCGTAAGGTTTGTCCGCGGGCAATGTCTGATGCAGATCGTCGAGGGCTTGCAGGAAGATCGGGCGGGCGGTGGCCTGCAAATCGGGCGCGGGATCGCCCTTGCCGCCGCCCTGCGTGTAACGCGCGGTCGCTTCGCGCAGATCGTCGCCGATGCCGATGTAGTCCACGATCAAGCCGCTCGGCTTGTCGCGGAAGACGCGGTTGACGCGCGAGATGGCCTGAATCATGTTGTGGTCCTGCATCGGCTTGTCGATGTACAGCGTGTGCAGGCACGGGATGTCGGTGCCGATGAGCCACATGTCGCACACGATCACCATCTGCAGGGGATCGTCGGGATCGATCATGCGTTTCTTGATCGCTTCGCGCTGCGCTTTGGTGGTGAGATAACCGCGCTGGCTCCATTCGGGCGGATCGTCGGCCAGATTGCCCGTCATCACGATCTTGATTTCGGGACAATCGGACAGGGCGGTGAGCGCTTCCAGCAACTTGACGCAGTTGGCGCGCTCCATGCACACGATCATGGCCTTGCCCTTGAGCGTGACGGTGCGTTCGCGGAAATGATCGAGCAGATCACGCGCCAAGCTCGTAAGCCGATCGGTGGTACGCGCAGCCGCAGCGAGCGCAGACCAATTGCGTTTGCGCCGCTCGATCTCATTGGCATTTAGCGGGGTATCGCGCAACCGATCGAGCAACGCCGCATCGACGTCCGCTTTCTTCAAATGCAACTTGATGAGGCGCGGCTCGTAATAGATTTTGACCGTGGCCTGATCGCGCTGGGATTGCTCGATGTCGTAGGTGTGAATCACATTGCCGAAGACCGCCACCGTATCGGCCCCGCTCAAACTGATCGGCGTGCCGGTGAAGCCCGGCCGCAACGCGTTCGGCAGCGCCTCGGCCAGATTGCGCGCGAAGCCTTCTTTGAAGCCATATTGCGAGCGATGCGCTTCATCGGCAATCAAGATGAGGTTGCGGCGCGGGGACAACTCGGGATGATCGATCTCGCCGGGCCGCAGGCGGAATTTTTCGATGGTGGTGAGGATGACGGCGCCGCCTTCGGTCTGCAAGAGATCGCGCAGGTGATCGACATCATCGGCCTGCTGGACGTCGCCCACCAACGATCGGGCCGCCAGAAATTGATCGGACAGCTGATTGTCGAGATCCGTCCGATCGACTTCGATCACGAAGACGGGATTGTGCAGATCGGGATGGCGGCGCAGAATGCCGACGAGGAAGACCATCGACAGGGATTTGCCGGAGCCGGTGGTGTGCCAGATCACGCCAATGCGCCGATCGGTTTGCGCGGCCCGATAGGTCGCCAGCGTTTTATCGACCGCGAGACGCACCGCAAAGAACTGATGATACTTGGCGCCTTTCTTGGTGATCTTGTCGTTGGCGACTTCGAAGACGATGAAATCGCCGACGTAGAGCAACAACCGATCGGGCGAGAACAGGCCCTCGAGCAGCGTCTTCATGCTGCCGGTGGTCGTCGGCTCAACATCGAAGCCATCGATCGATTTCCACGGCGCGTACCATTCGGCGGAGGCGGGCCACACACTTGCGCCCACGGCGTGTGTGCAGTGCGGTGTGCCGTGCAGCAAGTTGACGCCATCGGACACGACGACGAGCGCGTTGAAGTCGAAGAGCTGCGCGATGTCGTAGGTGTAGTGCTGAATCTGATTGAGCGCGTCGTCGACAAAACACTGTTCTTGCATGCTCAATCTTCCACCTAACGTTTGTGCCTCATCATTCTTTGAGAGGCCAATCGAATCACTCAGAATTCGCTGTTTCTTGATTTACTGTCGCTCGTGTTTCTTCGCCAATTGCAATTCCAGTTGCATCGGAAATATCGCCCACCCGGATATTTCGTTCAGTTTTTTCGCTTACTATATCACCATTCACATAGATATTAACCTGAGTTTCGCCACGCTGGCGATCAGCTTCACGCGCAACGCCGTTGAGCAATTCGCGGACATTTACGAGAATCATTTTGCGCCCTGCAAGCACTGGATAGACCTCGACATTGTCGTGCTCCATCTGCAGTAGCAGGTCGTAATCTACTGGTTCAGCCTCAGGATAGCCGGGTACAGGTACTTTCTCGCGGGCCTCGATTTTTGCGATGGCTTTATGGATGACATCAAACTCGCCGCGAATTTTCGCCAGAAAATCACGACGGCTATGCTCTTCGCCGCTGACCCAGATGTATACTTTGCGGTCTTCGGTATCGGATTTGACCAAGGCGGTGTTACCGCCGTTTTTTAGCGCCACACCAGAACGCCAAACAACTTGGTCGATAAGGCCATTCATGCGTACGATAAAGCGCGAAAGAATGCTGGTAGGCAGAACGTTGTAATGATATTGGAATGTCAGCGCGCCGTTCCAGTCGCCAGTATTAGGTTCATCTTTGGGAAGCAAATCTGGAACAAGGAAAGACTTGTCCGGTTCGATGTCATAGCACAATTCGAATTGTTTCATCATATCGACAATAAATAGGCGTTTGCCACGCGGATATTCGGGCAGATTAAGGGTCTCATCAAGCATAGCGACTGTAAGCACTCCCCTATTTTGGAACAAGGTAGGGGAGTTCAGAATCTTGTAGACGCCATTAGTAACCCACTGTGGATTGAGAATGCCGAGAGCCTCGAGACGCGGAGCATCCTGAAAATGCAGGACTACTCCTAGGTCGTGCAGGAAGCCGATCAACGTACGTTGACTAGCTTCATCGTTAACTTCGTTTTCGGCACACAGTTCAAGATATTTGTCATAGGTAATGAAATTGGAATCGCCTCCCAGACCTTCCAGTTTGGTTTTGACAGTGAACCAAGTTTCGGGCAGTAGGTCGCGGACATGGGGCAGGTTATTGACCTGCTTGGTGATGGAGGCTTTGAGTTCTTCGATGCCCGCACCGGTGGCGGCGGAGGTTTCGAGGATACCGACAACGTTCGGATATTTCTTTTGCAAGCCGGTACGGTCAATGTCAAGCGGATGTTGGTCGATTTGATTACCGACAATTAGCACAGGCGATTCGCCGCCAAAGGATTGGATGAGCTTGAGCCAGTATTCAACGCGATTTTCTTCTTCGGTAAGGCGAGAATTGAGTACCAATAGATAAAGACTCCGTTTAGTCAGAAAAAACTGGTGCGTGGCATGCATAATTTCCTGACCGCCAAAGTCCCAGATGTTTAGACTAATATTAGATCTCTGGTCTGCTATACCGGCTCTTGCATGTGATACGCTTGGTTTGCTGTTTAGCTCCTGCTCGCTGTATCCGTTGACTTGCCACCGGTTAATGGATATTCCTTCCGTTTTAGTTTGGTTAAGGTCAAACACATCATAAAGAATTTGCCGAACAAGAGACGTCTTCCCAACTGCGCCTTGACCTACGATTATAAGTTTAACCTCATGGAGCGTTTTCTTAAGATCTCTTACGACCGCATGGACAGAGTGTATTAGTTTGATGAAATCAAATTCCGCACCTTTTGGAAAAAAACCTGAAATGCCGGCTTCCGTCAGCCTGGCTATGAGATTCTCCTCGTAACCGCCTGTAACGACGAGAATCTTTGATTTCGGTGAGACTTGGTGGATTATAGGAATAGTTTGAAAGCCATCACGGCGAGGCATAAATATATCAAGAATAACAACGTCAGGCTTGGTCTGTTGGATAACCTTTTCGGCCTCAATCCCGTCCTGCGCTTGACCAACTATTTCTATGTCTGCCTGTTCGGACAGCATAGCTTGATATAGTTCTAGCCAATTAGGTACGTCATCCACGATAACTACGCTGATTTTGTTCGTCATACTCTTTTTCTAAGAGAACTCCATCTTTGCGCTGGTGAAATCTAGCGAAAAACGGTTCATAAACGACAGATCGTCGCCGTGCTTGGTGAAGATGTCCGACTGCACGAACATCCCGCCTGACCCACAGCACGGATCGAACACCTTGCCGCTCGTCGGCTCGATCATCGCCACGAGCAGCCGCACGATGCTGGCCGGCGTGAAGTATTCGCCGCCGCGCTTGCCCTCGGACGACGCGAACTCGCCGATGAAGTATTCGTACACGCGCCCGACTAGATCCTCGCCGCCGTGATCTTGTCGAAAGATGTCCTTGGAAAACAGATCGATCAGACCGGTGACGTTCTCGCGGGTGAGGTTTGATCCGGCGTAGATCCGGGGGAACAGGCCCTTCAGTTTGTCGGGATACGTCTCTTCCAACAGCTGCAAGATGTTATCGAGCCGCACCTTGATGTCGTCGGCCTGCGCGATCCGGCGGATGTTGTCCCAGCGGGCGTCTTCGGGCAGGACATACGCGCCCGCGCTCTTGTACTCGTCGGGATCGTTCAACACGGCGGTATCGCCGAAGTATTCGCTACCCGGCTCTTTGATCAGGCGATCCAACTCGGCGCGGCGCGCCTCGAACCGCAGCGAGAGGAAGCGCAGGAAGATGATGGGCAGGACGTAACGCTTGTAATCGGCCGGCTCGACCGATCCGCGCAGATTAACGGCGGCCTGCCAGAGTTCTTTGATGAGGGCCGTAATCCCTCCGCCGTTGGCGTTGGTTTGGTATTCGGGTTTCTTTTTGGAGGTACGGGGCATGAGGCTCCTGAGATGCTCGGATTACGAAAATAGTGGATGATGCCTGATTATAGCGTGAGTGAGGGTTTTCGATCTATCAGCGCTTCTTTGTGCGTTTGGGGTCTGGTAGCAAGGGATCGACTAACGGCATCGCTTCGACTTCAAGCACACTGAGACGATTAGCAACTTGCTCCAGAGACTGATAGAATGTCGAGGCAAGAGAAACGAAAAAAAGACCTTCCGTCAATCGCCACCAGAGGGTACGCGCCACATATCGCCCAGTTTTGACATCAGTTATTTTATCTGCGGCTGTTTTCAAAAACTCGGCTGAAGCCATACGTACACTAAAATCCCTATCCCACAAATTCTGCGTCACGTGAGGAATTGCTTGTCCATCACCGATCAGGCCTAACGCTCTTATTGCAGACGAGCGTACGCTGGAATCGCTGTCTCGTAGAGCCCGAATCAAATAGGGAACGGCTCGAGCGTCGCCGATTTTGCCAAGAGCTTCAGCGGCAGCTTGTCGTATGTCTCGACTAATGCCCCGCAAAGCCAGAGTGATTCGAGGAGCTGTGTGTTCGTCGCCTGTTTTGTTCATGGATTCCACAGTAGTTTGGAGTAAGAAGTTGTCACTGTTTTGCAAGGCTTGGATAAGCTTGGGAAGAGGCTGGGACTGGCGAATGAAGATTTCATTTATAGATTCTACAGCGGCGCTGCGCAGGTTACTATCATGATCTCTTAAGAGCGGAATTAAATAGGGTATAGATTCTACGCCACCAATTTTACCTAAGGCCCCGGTGGCTGCTTGACGCAGATTACTATATCGTAAATCTTGTAAGACTTGGATTAAGTAAGGGACGGCCTGCGTATCACCAATCTCGCCCAGAGCCTTGGCAGCCTCTTGACCCGCTTCGTTATCTTGCAAGGCCTGGATCAAATGAGGCACTGCGCGTATGTCGCCGATTTTGCCAAGAGTTTGGGCTATCGCCGAATGCAATAAAAAGGAGAGGTTATCCGTCTGCTTATCCTTCCAGATCCGGATCAGGTTAGGGATCGCCTGGGCATCACCGATCTGACCTATGGCTGTAATCGCAGCCGCGCTTACATTGTAGTCGCTATCTTGCGAGGCTTGGAGCAGGTGAGGAACCGCCTGGGCATCGCCGATCTTCGTTAAGGCTCTTATCGCGGTCAGGCGCACACTACGATCGCTATCTTGCAAAGCCTGGATTAGGTAAGGAATGACTTCCGCGCTATCTATTTTGCCCAAGGCTTCAATCGTGTCCAATCGTACATCGCGGACGCGGTGTTTTAGGAATGGGACAAGGTGGGGAAGAGATTGAAGTCCCATTCGCCCTAGCGCTTCTGCAACCGCCTCACGCACATCGCTGCTGCGTTCTTGTAGGTGTTGACTCAATTCGGGAATTGCTTGTGCATCTCCAATCTTGCCTAAAGCTTCGGCAGCAGATTGACGCACGCTCCTGCTACAACTCTCTCGCAAGATCCGCACCAAAGAATCAACAGCTTGGCCACTGCCAAGTCGTCCGAGAGTATCGATCGCAGCTTCGGTTTGCATCTCTAGGATCGTCAGTCGTGTTGCCGAAATCAAATTTCGGACGATGCCCTTCTTACGCGCAGTCTCGATTCTGCGTATCTCGGCGTCGCTATCCTGTGCTATCTGGATCAGGTCTGGAACCACTTGCGCATCGCCGAGGTATCCGATGATTTTCATGGCGGCTTGACGCAATTTCCGCCTGCGGCTTCTTAAGTCTTGGATCAGATACGACGGTGCTCGGATGTTGCTGTCCTCCATGGCATGGATTGCAGCTTCGGGCACATTGTCGCTAGATAAATCCTCATGCAATGCCTGGATCAAGTATGGAAGTGCCCGAGTGCCAATCCTCGAAAAGAGAGACATTAAACTCACGCGGTCCGGTATGCACTTCCATAATCGAGTTGGCAAAAATAGGAGACTGTGAATTAGGGGAAAACACGGAATCATAAGAACGGATCCCCAGAAAACCATGAACACTAACAGTGTCACTAACAATATCACCTGGGTGGGCATACTTGGCCAAAGTAACAAGAGCAATTCGATGGGGGCCATTATTAAACAACCAGATATGAGCGAAGCAAGTACGAATTGGAGCATCTGTCGTGGTCGCTTGCCCAGCCGATGGAGGGCATGGTATTCTTCATCCAGCGTTGCTCCTTCGGCTAATAGTTCCCCCACCAAACGGAGATCACGGTGTAGTGAACCTTCATATGCACTGGTGCCACGCAATAAACGATGAGCCAGACTGTCCAGATGCTTTTGCTCCATCAACCCCACTAGCAAAAGGATCGGTTCGCGCCAGGCATAGTGATGGAGACAGGGGCGCAAAAACTCCCAAGCGCGCCTGGAATTTTGTTTCCAAGCCGCGGTTAATCCCCAGGCAGCGGCGTATTCTTGAAAGGTGAGGTGCCGGAAGGACAGGTAGTCATCGCCGTCCAAGTGCCAAGTTTCCAACACCCCAGCTTCTTGCCAGAATTCCAAAACGGCTTCGGCGATAGCATGGGCATCATTACCCCAATCATTTTTCAGATAGTCCGTGAGAGTCTTGTTCAGTGCGTTGCGCGTCGGCGGCTCTTTTGGTTTGCCCCCGTAGTAAGATAAGTGCAAAGCCCAGCCTACGTAATAGAAGCCCTGAAGCGCCATCTGCTGCGCCTGTTCACCCTGAAGAGGGCCAAGCGTAAAGGCGGGCTTTCCCTCAACGCCACTTTTGGGGCGTCGCTCAATTTCCCAAGAGTCTAGCAGTTCATTGACATACCGACGGTATAGTTCGGAACGTTGCTCAGGCAAGTCGTGCAACGGGTCTTCACCAGCGAGAATCACTAAGAAGGTAAGCAACAGCGGATTGCGTGTAAGTGCTCGAATGCAAGGGCGTGCTTCTAATTGCTTCTTCAACCAAGTCACACGCGCGGTCGTCCAGTCGTCGTCAAGGGCTCGCTGAGCCGCAAGAAGGCCAAACCAACTGTTCAAGAATTCGTCAACGTTCTCTGGCGTCAGTGGCAGAACTTCAAAGTGAAGGAGAGATTCCAAGCCCGTGCTCACGTATCCCACGGGGCGCGAGGTGAGAATCAACTGACCAGGTAATTGGCTAGCCTGCCGAGCAGCGTCAGTTGCCCAGCCACGTGCTTCATCCAGGGCATCCACCAGCCAAAATACGCGTCCATTCTTGATCTCATCTTCCAAGGCTTGGCGCAATGTCGAATTACCGGCTGATGCCACACGCAACGCGAACTCGCTCAAGGCCAGCGCATTATCTCCCGCCAGAGCGGTAGCATAGTCTCGCAAAGAGACTGGAATCGGCACAAAGCCACTTGAATCTTCGGCAGCACGGCGCGCCAGGTAACGCAGCAAGGTAGACTTGCCCGCGCCCGGTGCTCCCAACACAACCAATCGTTTATGCTTCTTCAACGCCTCTTGAGGATCAACTGGTTCCGGGCGCTGTTCAGCCTCATAGACTTCGCCACGGCGATAGAAGTATTCACCTAAGGTATGAAGCGTGGATAGAATGTCTCTTGGCGATGACTCAGATTTACTTTCACCTCGTAGCCACCCGAACAGTCCTCCAGGAGCGGACCTCTTCGACTGCGCAGAGCTCTCGTCTCTCAACCGATCCGATAATGAACGTTCTTCAGTTTCTTCCTGAGTACGGCGTTGTTTTTCGGTCGTCGCCTGAATGCAGATATACACTTTCTCGAGCGGAACTTGCAGTGGCATGGGGCGGCCATCTCGGCCTCGTGGTAAGGGAATTCCGCGCAGGTTGACGTAGCGGGTTTCTTCTAACACGCGGGCGCGGTAATCGGCCAGCAGGCGGGCGGATTCTTCTGGAGAGAGGGGAGGTGGTCCAGCGACGATAGTGACACTCGCGCCGTGACCGATCGCGATGCCAGTGCCACTGACACTGCCTTGGATGGTAATGTCACCGCTTGGTTTTATTTGCTCGGCAGACGAAACGGGATCGTCGCTCATAGATTACAACTTCGCCAATACCTCAAACGCAAATGCTGCCGCGTGCCGGGCCGCAACGTCTTGCGAACCGGCGGCGTCAGCCTCGCTCTTCTTGTCGATGAGATCGGAAATGCCGCGCACGATCAACGCTTCCACGTTTTGATTCGCGTGCGTTGCTTCGAGGAAGCCACGGCCTTCCATCTCGACGGCGAGGGCGTCGCCATAGTTGGTGCGCAGGAATTTCCACACGGCAGACTTCGTTGAGGCTACAACTTTCTCACCGGCGGCAATTGGCCCGACGAAGACTTGTGGTGCTGGTGCAGGCGCGGTTGGCTTAATGCGTTGCAGCCAATCGTCCTTGCGGGCTTCGGCGCGGGCGCGCTGCTCCATGGAGTAGGACGTGTTGCCAACATCGGGGCGCGGCTTGAACGTCGCTTCGACCTTGCCAGATTCGTAGCCATACACCTTCGTCGCCGCGACGACATCGCCGATCTTCACGTCTTTGATACCGCCTGCCGCGCCGACGAACAGCGCCACATCGGCAGCGAAGTGCTGGATCATACGCTCGGTTTCCATCGCTGCGCCGGCGTTGCCCACCCCGATCTCGACGAGGCCAACTTCCCAGGCCTTATCGCCGACACCAAATGTGCCACGTTCGTAGATTGTGCCTTGGGGATGGGCTTCTTCTTTGAGGTTGGACAAGTGGGCACGGACGGCTTTGTATTCGACGGGAAGTGCGGTCAGAATCACGGCGCAATGCTTGCCGGATGCTCTGGCAGCGCCAACTCGTAGTGTGGGAACAGGTGCTTGGTTAATGACAACGCTCGCGCCAGTACCAATGGCTAACCCGGTCACGCCACTGATGTCGCCTATCTTGATGGAGTTGTCAGAGACGATCTTGTCACGGCCTACCACGTCGCCGCCGACGGAGACATCGTTGGCGCCAATATCGGCACCGCCAGAGCGGTTCGTGGTGTCAGATTTGGGAGATTTATCGGGTGGTGGGTTGGTGGTCATAGCGCAGTCACTCGCAGGAAGGATGCTAAGGATTGTAGTCTCAACGAGCGGCAGAGGCAAACTTGCCGCCGCTGCCTGTTATTGTAGATCGAGGCGCAGACTGTTGTCTATTGTGGAAACTACGTGTTTTGGGGCGAAATGTCACATATTGAGGCGGCAAATCGCCACCTAATAGTCAATCGAGGGTACTTTCGACTTCAGGCTCTGGGGCTCAGGACGGGCCGTAGCGATTTTGCCACTGACTCCAGCCTGCCCTTGGGTAGGTACGTGG
This sequence comes from Thermoflexales bacterium, assembly GCA_030834825.1. GTDB lineage: Bacteria > Chloroflexota > Anaerolineae > Fen-1058 > Fen-1058 > Fen-1058. The sequence continues at coordinate 408 of JAUQXC010000014.1, read as the reverse complement.
ACAGGAAGCCGTAAGTTGAGTCAATCGGCCCTTGTTACCCAATCCCGTCCGTCGGCAGTGATGACAACTACACGGTTATCTGTCTTGTGAATGCGAAGATGGAGATCGGCCATCAGCGAGTGAATCACGTCGACGGGAATCCGTTTCAACAACGTTTCATTAGCCAACACAATGGGACGCCCCAGAATCCCCAACGCAGCCGATTGTGCAGCTTGCGCTCGGTTGAAATCTTGCGGCGTCACATATTGATTCATAGGTCGCGTCCGGGCTAACTCGGCCAACCGATCGATCGGGCTATCTTTGCTGAATTTTGCGAGCACCGTCGGCTCCAAATTGCGCGGGGCAAGATGAATCGCCGCTTCGTTAACCAGTCCTCTGGGACCATTAGCGATAATATCGATAAGGGCC
>JAUQXC010000148.1 GCA_030834825.1 Thermoflexales bacterium | reverse complement strand
TGTTATTTGATGGCTTCCTATAAAGGCCTGCCAAACGTACTTGTCCTCCTGTTTGTGCTGATTACAGGCTTCGCTTTCGTCACCAGTCAGTCGGTCATTGGCCGCCGCATTTATGCCATGGGCGGCAATCAAAAAGCCGCCAAACTTTCGGGCGTCAATACGGCCCGCTTATTATTCTATACGTTTGTCAATATGGGTGTTCTTTCCGCCCTGGCGGGTTTAATCGTTGCGGCCCGTTTAAACAGTTCCACGCCCAATGCCGGTGACGGCATGGAATTAGACGTGATTGCTGCCTGTTTCATCGGGGGCGCATCGGCCAGTGGCGGCATCGGTACGGTTATTGGCGCAGTGGTTGGCGCTTTTCTCATTGGCGTATTGAACAATGGCATGTCCATTATGGGAGTCGGGATCGATTGGCAAAAGGTTGTTAAAGGTTTGGTGTTGTTGGCCGCTGTTTTCTTTGACGTGTATAACAAGAACAAGAACGAGAACGCATGACGTACGTGGTGCGCATTACGGAACAACGTGGTGCGTGATAAGTGAGGTGTGGTGTGTTAGAAGCCCTGCGGGAACAAGTCTGGAAGCTGCATTTAGAATTGCCCAGGAACGATCTGGTGAAGTGGACCGGCGGCAACGTCAGCGGTCGCGATCCTGAAACCGGCTTCGTCGTGATCAAACCGTCGGGTGTGAAGTATCCCGATTTGAAGCCCGAGCAGATGATCGTGCTCGACCTCGATGGCAAGATCATCGAGGGGGATCTATCGCCTTCATCGGACACGGCCAGTCACCTGTACATTTATCGACATCGCCCGGATGTGGGCGGCGTTGTGCATACACATTCGCCGTATGCGACAGCCTTTGCGGCGGTCAATAAACCCATTCCGGTTTATTTGACGGCCATCGCGGACGAATTCGGCGGGCCGATCCCGGTAGGCGGCTTCGCGTTGATCGGCGGCGAAGAGATCGGCAAGGTCGTGGTGGAATCGATCGGGAATTCACCGGCCGTCTTGCTGAAGAATCACGGCGTGTTCACCATCGGCAAGAATGCAGAATCTGCCGTGAAGGCGGCGGTGATGACTGAAGACGTGGCCCGCACCGTGTGGTATGCGCTGCAACTCGGCACACCCGACGTGATCCCGGCGGAAGACGTAGCGAAGTTGCACGCGCGCTACACCAACGTCTACGGGCAGCGCTGACCCTCACCTGGCAAAAACACAGAAGCCCTCTTCAATAAAGAGGGCTTCTCGTTTTGGGGTGCCTGACGGGGGTCGAACCCGCAACGCCTGGATCCACAGTCCAGTACTCTACCATTGAGCTACAGGCACCATATGAAGCGCCCGCAATTTTACCACGGGCGATGCTCTAGGGCAACGGTCATTTTGTCCCGAGCCAGTTGCCCACTTGCTCGACCAGTTCAGCCTGTTTCACGACTTGCTGTTGGCCCGATCGCAGATCGCGCACGGTGGCCTGGCTCTGGGTGGCTTCATCCGGCCCGATAATGATGGCGATGGGAATTGCCTGTGTGTTGGCATATTTCAGCTGCTTGTCGAGCTTGACCGCGTCGGGATACAGCTCGGTTTTGACGCCGCCCGATCGCAACTGCGCGGCGACTTTGGCCGAAGTGCGTGCCAGCACCGCATCAAAAATTGTCACCAGTACATCGGCGGGAGCGGGGCGTAGCTGGGGCTTCAGGCCGAACTTCTCCAGCACCAAGCCGATGACCACATCGCCCAGCGCAAAGCCGATGCCGCCCAGCGGATCGCCGCCGACATCGCCGACTAGATTATCGTAGCGCCCGCCGCCCAGGATGGCGCGGAACTCGCCCGATCGATCACGCGCTTCAAAGACCACGCCCGTATAGTACGCCAACCCACGAATGATCGACGGATCGTATTCCACGTAGTCACTCACGCCCAGATCGTCAATCGCGTTGAAGAAGGCCGTCAGGTCGGCAGACTCTTTCCAGAGCTCACGGTTAGTCAACAGCGCACTCAGCCGATCGATCTGCTCGGTACTCAGGCCGATGTCGTCAATGCCGTAAGCGCGCCACTTCTCGGCAGGCAGCTTATCGAGCTTGTCGATCAGCCGATAAACGCCCTCGATCTGATCGGGGGGCACACCTAGCTGCGCGAGCTGCTCTTCCATCAATTTGCGGTCGTTCACCTTGACGACGATCTGCTGCGCCGACAAGCCAATGGACTTGAAGAACTCTGCGCCAATGGCCACCAGCTCGGCATCAGCATAAGCTGAGTTGACGCCGATCAGATCGATGTTCCATTGGAAGAACTCGCGTGTGCGGCCTTTCTGCGGACGCTCATAACGCCAGAACGGCCCGAACGACCACCAGCGGATGGGCTTGGGCAACTCGCGTTGTTTTTGTGCCACCAAGCGGGCCAGGCTGGGTGTCAATTCGGGGCGCAGCGCAATCGTGTCGCCGCCGCGATCGGCGAAGACGAAGGACTGTTCTTTGACCAGTTCTTCACCGCTCTTGGCGGCATACAACTCCAGCGATTCCAGGATAGGCGCTTCCCATTCCTGATAGCCGAACTTTTGCGACACCGCTTTCATCTGGCCATACAGCCAGGTGCGAAAAGCCATCTCTTCAGGATAGAAATCACGGGTGCCCTTGACGGGGCGAATGGTCGGTTTCATTTCAATTCCTCCGTTCCTTCTCCGGCCAGGGAGAAGGCTAGGCTGAGGGTAAAAGTTCAAACAAAAAGGCGTGACCCGCCTGGATCACGCCTCACTTCATCGTGCTGCACTCAACTCAGACGCGACCCAAACACAGATAGCCCAGATGGTGGTGGGTGGGTGTGTGTTGATGATGGATCGCAAATCGCTGAGGTTCCATGAAATAATCCCCGTCTTCTGAGGGGATGATGTCGGCATTATAGCAGGCGGGCAGAGCGTTGTCAATCAAATGTCCATTCGAACGCAGGCGAACTCGTGAGGGTGCCTGTATAATCGTGCTTGATCTTCTATGTTGAAATATCTCCAGGCCTGGTTTGCGGCCAACCCAACTTTATACGGCTCTCCCTTGCATTACCGCAAGTATGCGCTGGCCGCTTTGATCTTATTGACGATTGTGCTGCTCCTGGGTTTGACCCAGACGTTGGCATACTTCACACCCTTCAGCCCGACGGTGTTGGGCGTTTTCTGGGTTGCGCTGGGGTTATCGCTGCTGGCTTCTTTCACGACATTGACGGTGCTGTGGTTTCTCGATCGCCGTGAACGAGAAGCACGCCTGGTCTATGTACTGGCGTTTTTGTGGGGCGGGGCTATTGCCACCGGTCTGGCCATGCCGTTGAATCAACAGATCATTACGGCCGTAACGGCCCTGGTTAAAGGCGACCCTGCGTTAAGCCAATTCGTCAATGACCAGCCCATGCTGCTGGCCGCGCCGATCGCCGGTCCTTTGGTTGAGGAGTTTACCAAAGGCCTGGGCGTGTTGGTGTTCTTCATGTTGTTGCGGGGTGAATTCGACAATATGCGCGACGGGTTCATCTATGGCGCCTTGATTGGCGCGGGATTCAACTGCCTGGAAGTGGCGCTGTACATCGCCGGTGGTTTTGCCTGGACCGGGGTAGCGCCCTGGGGCGCGCAAATCGGCGGACGGTATGCGCTGTTTGGGTTTGCCGGTCATGCCTTATATACCGGCCTGTTTGGCGCGGGTCTGGGGTGGGCGCGGCAGTCGCGCCGGCGCAATTTGCGCTGGCTGGCTTCAATGTTGGGCTTACTGTTGGCGCTGGCCGCTCATGCCTGGAACAATGCCTTGCCGCTCATTCACCGTTACATTCAGCTGACACCTCAGATCGATGTAGATGTGTTGATCCTGTTCAATCAGCCTGTGGTCACGTCCTGGTTGACACGCAGCTACACAGTGCTGGTCTTCTTCTGGCCTTTTTACTTGCTGTTGCTGGCAGGCTTATGGCGCAGCGGCGTCTGGGAGCGAGGCGTGATTTGCACAGAGCTCTCGTCCGAGTACCACCCGATTGTCACCGCGGCCGAACGGCTTGGCCTCCAGCACGATCGGATGTGGCGTACCCGGCGTGTGCCGCAGCTGAGTCGGCAATATTCCCGGGCTGTCGTCAATGCTCAAAACGAGTTGGCGTTCCGCAAATGTCGCGTGCGGGGCAGGGGCCAGAATCCGGAATTCGATCCATTAGTGCAACACTGGCGGCGACGCATTATCCAACTCCGCACTGCAGCGGCGCTGCATCAGCCGGATGAAGCCTGACGCTCGCACGTCAGGCTACCCAGAATCCATTTGCAAATCGCGCCAGCAGCAGCGCTTGCAGCGCCACCGAGGTACAGATCGAAAAGTAATACCACCAACGTGAACGGAGGCTCAGCTGCGCCAGCAGAATGAAGATCGGGAAGATCACCAGGATAAAGCGGGGAAAACTCTGAACCGGCTCGTGCCGCACCGGGGTCAAGAGGGGCAGAAGTATGTTGGTGCCCATGAACAGCAGATAACTAAAGGGCAACCGACGGCGCCAGCATTCCCAACAGGCATACGCCAGGCTGACCAAGCCCAATACCAGGAAGACGGCATCCAACAGATGTTTGGGCATATCCCAGGAAATGCTGAAGATGGGAAGCCCAGCAGGCCCGGGCGAGAAAAATACGCGCAGCCCATCCACAATGGTCGTCCACGGCCAGGCAAAAGAGCGTTGCCAATGGGCCTGCGCCTGAAGCAGAGCGTCAGCCGGCACATTCAACACCAACTGTTGATAGACATTCCAGCCAAGCAGGACCAACAGCGGCAGCGCCAAAGCGAGCGCCGACGGCTTGAGCAGCGCTCGCAACTTTGCTTTCCACAAAAAGGATGTGTCTGTGCCCGGTTGTAGCACCACCGTCGATAGCTGATAACGAGACCATTCCCAGGCGAATGGAATGATCAATAACACACCCGGACTGCGTGTCAGGGCCGCCAGGGCCGCCAGTAGCCCGGCCCACCACCACTGGTGCCTCTGGCGGATCATCAGAAAAAATAGCAAGACCAACACCAGGTACAGCGCCTCGGTGTAGATGGCAAACAAATAGAAGGCCACGGGAAACGCGCATAGATACAATACTGCGCGCCGGGCCAGGTGTGGCTGAAAGTCGAAGGTTACCAGTCGATGGAGGAGCACCAGTGACGCCCACGCCAGCACCGTCGAGATCAGCAGGCCCGCCAGCAAATAGCTGTTCCCCAGCAATCTTCCCACTAAGCTTACCAGCAGAGGATATAGTGGAAAGAAGGCTAGCGAGTTCGTATCGGCCAGGTAGCCCTGATCGGCGATCTGCATATACCACGAGGCGTCCCAGGTCCCCCACATTCCCAGAAGGCGGTTGTGCCAAACGGGAAAATCAGGAAGCGCGAAGTCAGAGAAAACGCCGGACAAATCTTTGGGATACAAAACCCAGGCCAGTACGGCTAACAGGATGAACCCGACCCGGAGCGCTACGACGATTTTAAATGCCTCAACTTCAAACGTTAATTTTTCACGCAGTTGATGCCAGATCGTTCTGGCTAGAACGACATGGCGGAGAGGAACCAAACCTGCCATCCAGATGTCTACCTTGTTCGAAAATGATAAAGATTGGTGAAATGAAGGCCTACCACATGTTCCAAAACAGCGCCCATCTTACGCAAGATTGGTCTTCTCGTCAACCAGGGATCGTTAGCCGTACCCTGGTGGCCATGGCACGGGGTTAATCGTCCTCGTGCATCTGCCTGCCGTAGATGAGGGCAACTACTCTGCGGGTAATGAATCGCTGCGGAATAAGCGATCTACTTTCGAGGCTGTCTCCCCACCAACAATTGTCGCCTTTGATGTAAAAACTTGTTCCATCTTCCGATCGGCCAACAATCCGGTGCAAAGCTCCCCTGACAGCAGGTGTATGCCAGGTTACAATATCGCCTAGTTGCAAGGGCTGGTGGCGCAGAGCCTGCTCGGTTAGTGTTTCGAAGATGACTGCCGTATTCGTATCCAACAGCGGCTCCATCGAGTTGGTATTGGGAACGGTAGTCCAAATCGTGTAAGTCGAAGAGGGAAAGACTCGTCGTGCTCGATCTAACTCGGTGCCCCAGAGTGCCACACCTGAGTGGGGAGTCGGCTTGTCTCCGCGCGAGGGTCGAAAGACCACATCATCCCAACTGCGGGTAAGCAGTGTTGGCTGGTTCGTATGATCGCAGGTCCACTCCGTTGGAGCCGGTAAGCCAGTATAGAACACTGCTACCAGTCGCCTCTCGATTGAAGAGATGGCCCCTTGATAGACTTGGTGGGCTGTGAATTCCTGACGGTTCTCATCCAACCTGGTAATCCGCTGCAGACTTCGCACGCCGTCTGAATGGGAGATGACTATGTCGCCTCGCTGGAGAGGTTGACGGCTGATCGTCCCTGGCCCAATTTTCTCAAACACCACGATCGAGTCGCAGCCAAGCAATGGCTCGATCCGTGTGGTGTTTCCCCCCACGCAATAAATTGAATAGATCGAGTCCTTGAAGATGGCCTTGGCCTTGCGGAAGCCCTCTGCCAGAGTCAATGAGGAATGAGCTACAGGCAGATTGGATTCGGGCCATGAAGCTGGTGAGACGGCACTTGCCAAATGCAGTTCCACGGCGAGGTTGAAACGTCGCCACTTTCGGCGAAAGGGTGCAAGGGCAGGGCGCTGGCGGCTTTCTGCGGAATCCCGCCACAGTTGGAGCTGCAACAAATGATCGCGCCGGATCTCTTCCTCTGAAATCATCCGTGCGAATGGGATTCGCTTCAGGATCGCTCGCAGCACATTCACGGTGTGATCTCTAGGGCTGACGCTCGACTGCGGCGCTGACTTGGCCATCCTCTATCCAGGCCCGCGCCATGCGGGGTGTGTTGAATGCTACACCGATTTGCCCAGAACGATCGATCACGATCAGGCCGCCTAATCCCTGCGCCCGATCGGCCAACACCCCGATCGCTTTTTCCGCTGCCGCTTGAGCCGATTGTCCCAGCGCGATGTAATCGCACGCCGCCTTGCACAGCACCACCTTCATGATCGATTCGCCCCAGCCGGTGGCCGACGCGCCAGCACTCAAATTGTCGGCGTAGCACCCGCAGCCGATGAGTGGACTATCACCTACACGGCCCTGCAGCTTGTTGGGCGTGCCTCCCGTCGATGTGCCCGCGGCGATGTGCCCGTGCACATCGCGGGCGACCGCTCCCACCGTGCCGTGCGGCGGACCGCCAAAGGCAACTTCGACCTTGAAATCTTTCTGCGCTTTGATCGCTTTCCAACGTTCTAACTCCTGCCCAGTCAATAGTTCTGATTCATCGCACAACGGAATGCCCTGTGCCTGGGCGAAGTGCTCTGCACCAAGGCCCGTCAGCAGTGAGTGAGCTGTACGCTCCATGACCAACCTTGCCACCGAGATCGGATTGCGCACATGCTGCACGGCCGCCACCGCGCCGTTGTTCAGCGTGACACCATCCATGATGATGGCGTCGAGTTCCACTTCGCCGGCAGAATTCAGCCAGGCGCCCTGGCCGGCATCGAAAGCGGGATCATCCTCCAACGATCGGATGGCAGTTTCGACGGCATCCAGTGCCGATCCGCCACGTTGCAAGATCGACCAGCCAATCTCCGCGGCGATGCGGCAGCCGTTCAGGTGGCTGGGGATTTCTGCATCGGGAATATCCCAGGCGCCGCCGTGAACGATAAAAGCAGGGATGAATTGGGTCATGGGTTGTGCTCCGCAATGTGGGGTGGGGAAAGCGCGACTAGGTTGGTAGTGAATGTTCCTCGTAGTGTCCGATGATGGTCCCGACCAGCCAGCGATACACGCGCTGCTGATGAAGGTCGTCGTCGGAAAGTTGCGCGAGCAGCTGTTGGAGAGCCAGTCGCTGTTGCTCGTACCACACTTCAACTTCACGGCGAGGTCGATCGGTGAAGCGCTGCACCGCGCGGGTGTTGAATTCGTCGTCGTTGCCGTAATCACGCGGGGGCTTCTCGTCGCGTTGCAGATACGGCATCACACGCAAAGTCTCTTCCATCCATGCGCCGAGGTGGGCCAGTAAATCCTGTGGGCGAGCGTAGCCTTGCTGCTGCGCAAAGCGCTGTTGTGCGCTTTCCGATAACTGGCGCAGGCGCTGCGGATATTCAGCCCACGTCGTGTCGAGAAGCTCGAGCAGCTCACGCCGCGTCCGGCGTTTTGAATCTTGCGGCACGTTGTCCTCCTGTGGTGCGGGTGAGATAGCAGATGGCAGCGAAAGCCAGCATGGTTAACATCGCCAGTGGCAGCAGACTCGCGGCACCAGACAACCCCATGACCATCCCCCAGTTGCGCGCCACATCCCCGGCCGCGATGTGGGGCCAACTGTAATCGACGAGTGGATTAAGGATATCATCCGGCACATAGTATTGCCCGCCGGTTGTCAGTGACCACGTATTCACGATCGAGATCATCGTCAGCACGGCCACCGTTAGCCATAGTCCTGTCCGCCAGTGCGACGCTATACGCGCCACGCGATCGATCGCCGCGGCAAGCGGCCATGCCAGCCACGGCAACATGGGAATCAGATAACGTGGCCCGGCTGACCAACCGCCCCACCACTGGGCCGATCCACTGATCAACAGCGTGAACGCGCTAACGATACTGAGGCTCGACCACCATTCGGCACGATAGGCCTTGTTGCGGGCGGTGATCACAAATCCGGCCACCGCCAACAGTAGCACCGGTGACATGAAGAATAAGCCACGAAATGGGCTGAAGGTTAGTCCCCAGATCGCTTCCCCTGTGGGCCAACCTGCGCTGAGCACGCCGGTCTGGATCAATTCGCGCAGTCGCGGGTTAGCGAGGTATTGATAAGTGAGCGTGAAAGGCGAGCCGAAGATGGCGGTGTTGTAAGCGCCCAACAGCAAGAGTGGCCACACTCCACCCGTGCCAATCCAGATGAGGCGCTGCCACGAACGTTGCGTCAATGCCGCATACACACCGATTAACGCTGCGATCAAGATTGCAGGATATTCGGTAATGACGGCAAATCCCAGCCAGCTTCCGATGACGACACACTCCAGCGCTGACGTTCCGCGTACGCGACGTAGCACTAGCCACATCCAGGCGCTAAACAACAACACGGCGGCAAGGGTGTGTCCATACAAAGTGGCTGAGTAGGGAGCGACGACGGTCGCCAAGCCATAGATTAATACCGCCCAAGTGCGGCTACGCGCTGAGAGCGCAAAGTGCGCCAGCCAGTGATAGAGCACCGCGCCAAACAGCGCGGCCGGCAGCGCCACGATCAACCAGGTGGTGAGCGTTACCCGCGCGGCTTGGGTGAACTCGTCGGGCCGCACCTGCTCGATCGCACGGTTAACCGTCTGTGCTGCGCTCGGACTGCGGCCGATCTGAATGACTAGGGCGCGAACAGTATCATTGTCCGTCAGCATACGCGCAAGGGCATAAGCCGGTGCCGCGAGGAACGAAAGGCCGGGGGCCTTGTCGCTGTAGGCATGGCCGTTAAACTCGGCGTAGTCACCGGTGTTGCTCGCGTAGTCGTCGATCTGTAGCGTGCCGCGTTCGATGAGGGCGGCGGCTAGATCGAAGCGCGTGTTTTGATTCCAATCCAGCCAGTGCGGGAAGACGTAGAGATAGGCCAGCAGCAGGCTGACGAAGATGAGGACGGTGATACGCCGTTCTACCATGAAAGCTTGATGAGTAACGAGTAATGAATAGGCCTTTCACCGGCGAGCGACTCATTACTCGTTACTCATTCCTCGTTAGTTAAGACTTGCGTCCGAACTTCGCTTCGAGAATATTGACCAGTGTGGGTTGGCCGATCTCTTGCAATTCGTAACCCACACGCTGCGACGGGCGATTGATCTCCACGACGCGTCGCAAATCGATGGGCGTGGCCACCAGCACTAGATCGCAGGGCGTGTTGTTGATGGTCTCGCCCAGTTCGCGCATTTGCTCGGGACCGTAGCCCATCGCCGGCAGCACAGCACCCGTGGTGGGGTATTTCTGATACGTCGCGATGATGGAGCCGACTGCGTACGGTCGCGGATCGATGATCTCGGAGGCGCCAAAGCGCCGCGCCGCCACCACGCCTGCGCCGTAGGCCATCTCGCCGTGGGTCAGGGTAGGCCCGTCTTCGATCACCAGCACGGCTTTGCCTTTGATCGCCGCCGGGTCGTCGACGGAGATCGGCGAAGCCGCTTCGACCACGGTGGCCTGGGGATTGACCTGCATGATACTGTCACGCACACGGGAAATGTGTTCCAGATCGGCGGTGTCGATCTTGTTGATGACGACCACGTCGGCCATGCGCAGATTGGTTTCGCCGGGGTGATAGCTCAACTCGTGGCCGGGGCGGTGCGGATCGGCCACGACGATGTGCAGATCGCTCTTGTAGAAGGAGAGGTCGTTGTTGCCGCCGTCCCACAGCACAATGTCTGCTTCCTGCTCGGCCTGGCGCAGGATCGCTTCGTAGTCCACGCCCGCGTAAATCACCACGCCGCGATCGATGTGCGGCTCGTATTCTTCGCGTTCCTCGATCGTGCACTCGTGCTTGTCCAGGTCCTTGTAATCGGCAAAGCGCTGCACGGCCTGCTTCACCAGATCGCCGTAGGGCATGGGGTGGCGAATCGCCGCGACTTTATAGCCCAGCGCTTGCAGCGCTTCCGAGACGCGCCGCGTGGTCTGGCTCTTGCCCGCGCCGGTGCGCACCGCGCAGATCGACACGATGGGTTTCGTCGATTTGATCTGTGTTTCCTTCGGCCCGATCAAACGGAAGTCGGCTCCGGCGGCCAACGCCTGCGAGGCTTTGTGCATCACATATTCGTGCGGCACATCGGAATAGGCAAAGATCACTTGATCGGCATTGTGCTCTTTGATCAGGCGGGTCAGTTCGGATTCAGGATAAATCGGAATCCCGGCGGGATAGAACTTGCCGGCCAGTTCGGGCGGATAGCGGCGGCCGTCGATGTTGGGGATCTGCGTCGCGGTGAAGGCCACGACTTCGTAGGCGTCGTTGTGGCGGAACACCGTATTGAAGTTGTGGAAGTCGCGTCCGGCGGCGCCCATGATGATGACTTTGATCTTGCTCATACGATACGCTCCTGTGGTGTGGATGTTGGGTTGGTCCAAAACAAAATGTCATTGGTGGGCCGCAGGCTCACGCAATGACATTCTATGCTCATCATGGGTAACCTCCATTTTTTGGAGGGGTGGCACATGACGCGCCACGGCCATGAATCTTTTCAAACGCGATTATATCACGGTCGGGGGCAGGTGGGCAATGAGATGTAATTTGCTAGGGCAATCGCGTGAAAGTGACAGGGTTGCTTGTTAGCATAATCGCTTTTGGTATCCAGGCAGGACGCGTAAGAATGAGCGTATACTGGCCAGGTTTGGATAAATCGAACCAGGTATCAATCCGAAAGGCTTCACGAGCAGGATTGTCCTGATCAATCTCACCGAGTATATGGTGCCTGCCCGCGGCTATCAGCCTAAATCCTTCCGGGGTTGGAGACACTAGCTCACCTTGTTCGTTGAGCACCACAATCTCATAGCGGGCTAGTGGAGTATCGTCGCCATGATCCAAAGAGATTTTGTCGCCATCTCTATCTATAACAACAACAGTTGCCGTTACCGTAATCGGCTCTGTCTGCGTGTAGGTGTCTTTATTGGTTGCTGCGATCAGCGCCACTGGAGTATCAAACTCCATTGACTTGGAGCCTTGAGTTCCCAGGGTGGCACATGCTGACAGCGTGGCGGCGAGGATCAATAGAGCAACTGGAACAGCCCTACTTCTTTGGAAAGACATGCGAGGCGAAGGGATAGGCAGAGCTGCAGGTTCACTTTCCTGGCAGACGTGTGAATGTAATAGGGCCCGTAGTCAATTCACGCGAGATGGCAAGCGAAGTCCATACCTTTTGCTTGAGTGTGAGTGTGTACATACCTGATTCAGATAAATCAAACAAGTCATCTAGCCGGAACAAATCATGCCAAGGAGTATCCTTGGTTAACACCCACTCGACATGGCTAGGCCTGGTCAATTGTAACTGTTCGCCTAGTTTAGTAAAAGGGAGGCTCTGCTCTTGTTGATTAACCAGCGTAAGTTCATAGTCGTAGAGGGGATTGGGGTTTCTTTCGTAGATGGTACTCGCGTTCCCTCATCAATATCGCCTGCACGGGCGCGCCACCGCAATCCGTAGCGACTCGAAGTCGCCACTGGCGGACTTTCAGCCGAACGTCGGCCTGCGCCGACGAGGGTTCGTCCACGCAGGTGGATGCCTGGCCAGCGGCTTGCGAGACGCGACTTTTGCGAAGCACCCCGCAGCGTGGCGGAGTGGGTCAGTCGCTCAATTCACTCTTCACGCATCAACACGGCCCTTACCGGTGCGCCGTCGCAATCCTTCAGTTTCAGCGGCAGGCAGATCAATTGATATTCGCCCGGTTCGATGCGGGATAGGTCCAGTCCTTCCACGGCCACAATATTGTTGCGCAAGAGAATTTCGTGCGTGGGGATGACGCTGTCGTATGCGCCCACCGAAAAATAATCGATGCCGACAAGTTGGATGTCGCGCTGCACGATCCACTCTGCGCCCGACGGTTCGATCGCCACGAAGTTGGTGTGAAAGACGCGATCGGCCTGCGCCCAATAGCGGGAGTTGCGGGTACGGCAGAGCAGGCGCGTGGTATGTGCCGGGATGTTGGCCTGCTCCAAAGTCTGCGCATCGATGTGGTCCACATCCGGCAGATCGACGACGTAGCATGGGCCGATCAACTTGCGCAGATCGATCTGATCGACGCCGTACCCGTCACGCACGAAGTGCCTGGGCGCATCCAGGTGTGTGCCCAGGTGAACGGTGGCGTTCAAGTGACTCAAGGTGTACAGATCGCCGTGGCGCATATCCTGGGTGCGCTCTAACTGCACAGGCTGATCGCCCGGCCACACGGGCAGGTCGTTGGAGATGGTGAGGGTAATGTCGTAGATGGGCATGCGCTAACCTCGTTTGAAGAGTAACCCGTCAACATTGTACTTCATGAGTTTGTCCCCGCATAATCGGATACAATCAGGTTTGGAGGAAACCCATGTCACATACCAACCTTACCGTTTACGGGGCTACCTGGTGCAGCGATTGCAAGCGCGCCAAGAAATTTTTAGGCGAGCAGCGTGTGCACTACAACTGGGTGGATGTCGAAGAGGACGCCGCTGGGTTGGCGTTGGTCGAGAAAGTCAACCACGGCAAGCGCATCATCCCGACGATTGTCTTCGACGACGACAGCGTTCTGATCGAGCCTAGCAATGCCGAGCTGGCGCAGAAACTCGGCTTGCCGACGCGGGCCAAGTGCGACTATTACGATCTGATCTGCATCGGCGGCGGACCGGCAAGCTTGACCGCGGCTTTGTATGCCGCGCGTGAAGGATTGGAAGTGCTGGTGATCGAAAAGAGTGGGTTGGGTGGGCAGGCGGGCGTCACCGAACAATTGGATAACTTCCCCGGCTTTCCCGAAGGGATCGCGGGAGCCGAGTTCGCCGATCGGTTGGTGCGGCAGGCGCGGCGCTTTGGCGTCGAACTATTGCAAGCCCAGGAAGTGATCGGCTTGCGGGCAGAAGCGGAATCGAAATATGTGACGACGGCTGATGACGCCGAGTATGGCGCGCGGGCCGTCCTGATTGCGACCGGTTCGACCTACCGCCGCCTGGGTGTACCGGGCGAAGATGATCTCATCGGCGCCGGCGTGCACTTTTGCGCCACATGCGACGGCCCTTTTTACAAGGGCCAGCACGTCGCCGTGATTGGCGGCGGAAACAGCGCGGGTGAAGAGAGCCTGTTCCTCACGCGTTTTGCAGACCAGGTCACGATCCTGGTTCGCGGACCGCAGCTCAGCGCCAGCAAGATCGTGATCGATAAGGTCACGTCGGATCCGAAGATCGTGGTGCGCTATAACACCGAAGTCGTTGAATTGCATGGGGAATCACGGCTCAGCGGGATCACCCTGCGCGATCAGACGACGGGCGTGACCGAGAAGATCGAGCCGGCGGCGGCCTTTGTTTTCATCGGCCTGTTTCCAAATAGTCGCTGGCTACCGGCCGAGATTGAACGCGATCAGGCGGGCTTCATCATGACGCAGCTAAATTTGGAAACAACCCTGCCCGGGGTCTTTGCTGCGGGCGATGTGCGCCTGGGTAGCACCAAGCAGGCGGCCAGCGCAGTGGGCGAGGGCGCTACGGCGGCGTTGATGATTCGCGAATATCTAAAGACAATTTGAACGGCATGAATGCCACTTGCCTCACGACTCAGGCGGTTATACAATGAAGGCAACATCGACGGCACAAGGAGACCAATATGGGCATCAAGTTTGCAAGCGATGAATGGATGAAGGCGCTGAAAGAAGAACTTAGCAAGAGCGACGGATATCGTGACGCGGCCAAGACCTGGGAAGGCGATTTCTACTGGGTGGTCACCGGCATGCCCGGCGAAGCGGCTAACGTTCATCTCTACGTCGATCTGTGGCACGGCGAGTGCCGCGATGCCTTCCGTGCGACTGACGCGGCGGCCAAGACCCCCGAGTTCATCATTGAGGCGACGTATGCTGTCTGGCGCAAAGTGGTGGATAAGAAGCTCGATCCGCTCCAGGGCATGGTTACGCGCCAGCTAAAGTTGAAGGGCAACATGCTCAAAATTATGAAGGCGCCCAAGGCCGCCACCGAATTAGTTCTGTGCGCGACACGTGTTGCGACCGACTGGCCGGCTTAAACTCAGCGGTATTAGCACAAAGGGACACGCAAACAAGGCCGTGTCCCTTTGCCGTTCAGGGAGGGTGCGACGATGTGGTATTTTGACAGTCCGCATGTCATCTTCGGAGAAGAAGCGCTCAGTTACCTGGCAGAGCTGAAAGGCCGCCGCGCTTTTGTCATCACCGATCGTACTATCGTGCGACTGGGGTTGGCGCAGCTCGTGATCGATCAGCTCACTGCAGCGGGGTTGGCGTACACGCTTTTTGATGAGGTCGAGCCAGAGCCGTCATTGCAAATGATCCAACACTGCGCGGGCATCCTGGAGCAACATCACCCCGATTGGATCATCGGCCTGGGCGGCGGCTCGTGTCTGGATGCCGCCAAGGCGGCCTGGCTGCTGTATGAAAATCCGGGGATCGATCCGGCGAGTGTAAATCCTTTCGATCAATACACGCTGCGCGACAAAGCGAAGTTGATCGCCATCCCCACGACCTCGGGCACAGGCTCAGAAGCGACGTGGTATGCCGTGTTGACCGACACCGTTGAACAGCGTAAGATCGGCATCGGCACGCGCGGCCTGCTGCCCGATTACGCCATCATCGATCCGGCGTTGGTCATGTCATTGCCGCCGGCGACCACGGCCGATACCGGACTCGACGCGCTGACGCAGTCGATCGAGAGTTACCAGAGCACGTGGCGCAACGATTTTTCCGACGCGCTGTGTCTGCACGCGGTGCGACTGATCTTCACGTATCTGCCGCGCGTGTACGCCGCTGGCACCGATCGCGAAGCGCGCGAGCACATGCACAATGCGGCGGCTATCGGCGGCATCGGGTTTGGCAACTCGCAGGCGACGCTGGCGCACTGCATGGGGCACGCGTTGGGGGTGTTGTTCCATATTCCGCATGGACGCGCCGTAGCCTTGTTTCTTCCTTATACCATCGAGTTCACCGTTAACGGCGGAGGCAGCCGCTACGCGGACATCGCGCAAGCTCTGAGCTTGCCGACGGATAATGAAGCGACCGGGGCGGCGAACCTGGTTGCGGCGATTCGCGATCTGGAACGGCAACTGCGGCAGCCCTTGACTCTGCGCGAGCTGGGCATCGATCGTCCTGCGTTTGAACAAGCCTTGCCGGAACTGGTGGCACGCGCCGAGACGGATACCCAGATTGCCACCAGCCTGCGCGTTCCCGACTCAGGCGACCTGCGCCGGCTGTTTGAATACGCCTTCGACGGCAAAGGCATTGATTTCTAATGTTTTGCCCGGGACTCTAACGTGGTGGCAACTCTCATGACTATTTCCAGCGACAAGCGTATTGGGCTGGCTTTGAGCGGCGGCGTCTCGCGTGGCCCGGCTCACATTGGTGTGTTGAACGTCCTGAAGCAGGAAGGTATCCCGATCGATTTTGTGGCCGGGGTGAGTGCCGGCTCGATCATTGGTGCGGCGTTCTGTGCAGGCGTGTCCCTGGAAAAGATGAACGAGCTGGCCCGGCAAACCGGCTGGCGGCGTATTGCGCAGTGGGTATGGCCGCGACGCGGATTTCTCTCCTTTAAGAAACTTGAGCGTTTCCTGGCCGAACTGATCGGCGACGTGGATTTTCAGGAGTTAAAGATTCCCTTGGCCGTTATTGCGACCGATCTATTGAACGGAGAGCCGGTGGTCTTGAAGGAAGGGCGTGTTGCCACAGCCGTGCATGCCAGTTGTGCGGTGCCGGGCTTCATCGAACCGGTGGAACGCAACGGTTTGCTGTTGGGTGACGGTGGCGTGTCGTGCAACCTGCCGGGAAGGCAAGTCCGCGCTTTGGGTGCGGACTATGTCATTGGGGTCGATTTAATGCAACCGCATCTGCGACGGCGCAGTGGCCCCTTTCGCTTTGGAGCGCTGGCTCTTGAAACGTTGATCCAAGGATCGGGTGGAGGGCTGGAGTCCGTTGACTGTCTTATTCGGCCGGCGCTGGCCGGTTTCAATTCACTCAGATTTGGTCGGGCCGAGTATCTTATCGGGCAAGGCGAGTGCGCGGCCCGGCAACAGTGTGACACACTTCGGTCCGCGCTGCGCGAATCGCCACACCCTCACCTGCCGCGGCTGCCGTCTGTTCCCGGTACTCCTGCACAGATCGCTTGATGAATCCGCCGGCGATCTCATGAATGCGCCAGTCGGTGATGTTGCTGGCAATTTGCTCGATGACTTTGTCCGGCATCAGCATCAAGGCAAACGGTTTGGGCAGCTGGGCTTCCAGACTTAGCCGATAGTCCACCAGGCTGTGATCATCACGTGGTTGAAAAACCGATTGGCTGGTGAAGTAGCCCTGCGCCGTAAGCGAGTGAACGGTGGCCCCAGGTTTTACCGGCGGTTTATTCGGCAAGGGCGCGACCTGCAGCGTCTGGGTTGCCTCGTCATACTTTACTTGCAAGTCGCAGTAAAGTCGCACGCGGTACAGGCCTAATTCCAGGGTGTGATACATCACCCGATGTTGATCAGGGCCATAGGTCTTGATCAGGTAGATGTGCGGCAAGTAGTGCAGAATGCGACTGAAATCACGATAGAAGTCGCTGGCCGTCGCGACGCTGGCGGGAAAGGTGAAGGTCTGATGGGTGGTGCCTGTTATTTTGATCACGGCTGTGGCGCTCAATGGAAGGATACGCGGTCAGTTGGTTAATTGGCTTAGCGTCCAACCTAGATATATCACGAATTTGGCTGTTGCGGCGTTGGGAGATTTACGAGTTTGGGTTTGCGTAGAGTTGTAGCGACCAGCGTTCAAAGATTGAACGTCACGCACTATCTTCATGCCAGAGGTTGTCCGTCACTTTTTGGTGGGCGGTTTGGGCAGGCGGGGAAGTTTGAGCTTGGTCAGCCGCTCTACCTCGGCGGTAAGCGCTTCGACTTGTTTGGTGAGCTGCTCCAATTGTTCCTGACTGGGAGCGTGCTGTTTGATTAGTTTTTCCAGGCCGCTGAGGGGCGCCGCTCGATCGGACTTGGCCGCTTCCGGCTCTGGCGGGGAGGCCAGTAACAGATCCAGCATGCGTATGCCATCCTCGTCGCCCAGCTGACCGGTCTGCATTAGCACTTGTACGCGTTTCTCAATTTCGGCGTTGACGGCTTTCTTCAATTCGTCAGGCGAGATCAAAGCACGCCAGACCTGGCTGAGCGTATCACTGCCGGTCTGGATGAGGTTGGTAAACACGGCATGGGGAATGCCGCTACGCAGCTTGCGTTCCTGCTCAAAGATGATTTGCGCCTGGGTCAGCGCGGTAATGTCTTCGCCCGTTTCATGATCGATGACCGTGACCTCTTGCTGCTGCCGGATCATCTCGGCAATGCCGTCGAGTGTAATATAACGCTTCGATTCGGTATCGTACAGTTTGCGGTTGGCGTAGCGCTTGATCAGCGGCATCGATCTCACCTCAGGGATATTATACAACGGACAGGGAGCGTGACGGGTTGCGTCACGCTCCCTGCCAAAGTAGGAACTCGGTTGCAGCTGAGGGAGCGCTTAGTTGTTCAGCGCCTCCACCTTTTTGGCGAGTTCCGCAATCTTGTCATTCAACGCGTCGATGTCGCTCTTGGTGGGAATGTTCAGCTTGGCTAGAATATCTTCAAAACGCTTGTCGACTTCCTTCTCAGCGCCTTTACGTTTCTCGGTGACATCGTGTACGGTCTTGCGCGCTTCCTTTTCCGCAATTTCACCGCGCTCCACAGCCTTGTTGACAAGATGCTCCAACTCGTCCTGCATCAGGCCGACGGTGCCCACTGCCGCCAACATCATACGATGCAGCGCTTCTTGCAGCTTGTTGGTCTCTTCGGCTACCGTCTCTTTTGCTTTCTCGAATTCCGGTCCGATTTGTTCGACCACAGTTCCCATCGTAAATCCTCCTCGTGAGTAGTTGTTGTAGGTAAATGCACGCCTACTTGGTGTTACGCACTGCGTCATTATAATAACACGGTGCGTCATGAAAGTCAATAGGGTAACACCAGAAAACTCGGTTAGAGTTTAGAAACGCCAGGAGAACGCGCCTGGTTCGTGACAGGTGGTCGCAGCGCTGTACAGGCCATGTAATCTAGAGTAAGATAAAGACCACTTCAGCTGACGAGCTGATCTTAAAGCAGGAGACTTGGCCATGACCGAACAACGTGTCGTTCTTGTCGATGGCGTCGCGGGTTATTGGGGTGGGCGTGTTGCCGAACGCCTGCTCACCGAGCCTGATCTGCATATAATCGGCCTGGATACCGCACCACCTCAACAGAGCAGCGGCATCGATTTCATTCAAGCCGATATACGCAATCCCCTGTTGGTGGAATTGCTGAAGGAAGAAAAAGTCCACACCTACGTTCATCTCGCTTTTCGCGAGAACGAACGACCCACCGAAACAGCCTTTGAGTTCAACGTCATGGGCACACTGAAAGTGCTGAGCGCTTGTGCCCAGGCGGATGTGCAGCGTGTCATTTTAAAAAGCAGCACATTGATTTACGGCGCCGCGCCCGGTAATTCCGCCTTCTTGCGTGAGGACCATCCACTGAATGCCAAGCGCAATTTCGGGACGCTGCGCGACCTGATCGAGATCGAGAACTTCTGTGTGGGATTCCGCAGTCAAGCGCCTGAGGTTCGGTTGACGCTGCTGCGTTTTGCGAACATCATAGGACCCACTGTCGATTCACCCCTGACGCGTTTTTTGCGCGACGATACCGCACCTCTGTTGCTGGGCTATGATCCCGTCATTCAAATCATTCATGAAGAAGATGCGGTCAAGGCGCTGGCTCATGCGGCCATTTACGATGTGCCCGGTGTCTACAATGTTGCCGCGCCGGGCGCAATGCCATTGCTTAAGCTGACGGGCCTGGCTGGTAAATTGCCGGTACCGGTCTTTCACCCGCTGGCTTATCTGGGCGAAGCGCTTCTTGGATCGCGGTTCACAGCCTTTGATTTCGATTACTTCCGTTATCCCTGCGTTGGCGATCTGCAGCGGATGCGTGAAGACCTGGAATTCACCCCGACCCATCTGGCGGAAGATGCCGTGCGTGAATTTGCTGCGCTGCGCAAGCATAAGGCTGCCGCGGTGGACATGACACCGCAAGAAGTCGAGGAGGAGCACTTGCGAGCCATCATTGAACGCCGCCAGAACATTCGCCGGCAGCTGGCCCAAGCGGGACCGTCACGACCACAACCGCGCGGCCGGCTTGAAGCCGAGGTCATTGCCGAATCTGCTGACAGCAACCTGTATGAGGAGGAGAGCTAATGACCGAGCCAAAGCACACGCCCCATGCTCGCTCAGCGGATACAGTTCCCACCGACCAGGAAGCCGTAGCATCGAACGAGGGGATCAGTGCCTCTCCTCCTGAACCCAACGGCTCCCGCGCCGAGTCTGAAAGCGAGCAGGGCGTTCCGGTCGAGCAGCTTCAACAGCAGTTAGCGCAAGAGTTGAAGGAACTGGCCGGCCGCTTGCAGGAACTCAGCCCAGCCTTGACGCCATCACAATTTCCGGGTGCGCAGGGATTGATCGAGGCGACACAGAGTGTCCTGGGCAAAGCGAATTTTGAGAAGCTGCGCTCACTCGCCGGCGACTTGCTCGATATAGATACATGGAAGGGCGCGTGGTTCATTGCCCGGCAGACGATGCAGCTTCAAGTCAACACGGTGCAGCGCCGCTTGCAGGGCGAATATGAGACTGATGAGTGGGGCCTGGATCCCGAGGTGCTGGAAGCGGTCATACCCTTCTTTGAATTCTTGTATCGCAAGTATTGGCGGGTGTCGACCACCGGGCTGGAACATGTGCCCGACTCTGGGCGGGCCTTGTTGGTGGCGAATCATTCCGGGCAACTGCCTTTCGACGGCGCGATGTTGGCCGCGGCGATCAAATTGGATCATCCCAGTAACCGCTTGATTCGCACCATGTTCGCTGCGTGGTTTCCCACTTTGCCGTTTGTTGCGCCACTGTTCGTCAAATGCGGGCAAGTCCTGGCGACCGAAGATAACGGCGTGCGCCTGTTGGAAAACGATGAATTGGTTTCGGTATTTCCTGAGGGTTACAAAGGCGTGGGTAAGCTGTATCAGGAGCGTTATCAGCTGGCCCGCTTCGGGCGCGGCGGATTTATCCGCATGGCGTTGAAGACCCAAGCGCCAATTTTGCCGGTGGCGGTGGTGGGTGCCGAAGAGACCTACATCTCGATCGCCAAGTCAGAGGTGCTGGCCAAGCTGGCCGGCTTCCCCTACTTTCCCATTACGCCGGCCTTTCCGTGGCTGGGGCCGTTGGGCCTCATTCCGCTGCCGACGAAGTGGTTCATCGATATCGGCGCGCCCATTCCGCTGGACAGTTACGGTCCCCAGGCCGATCAGAACCTCCTGCTGGTTTCACAGCTGACCGATCAAGTGCGCGGTGTCGTACAGAAGATGATCAACGATCGCTTGGCCCAGCGGCGGTCCGTGTTTCGAGGTTGACCCTAGTATTTATTTCTGCGGGGGCGCTGCCGACATCTCAAACCGAAAGGGATCGGGATCCTGGGCATAAAACCGATCGAGTATGCCCATTTCGCGGTCGTGCAGTGTCTTGCGGAAGTGACGGGAACCGTGCATGCGTTTGAAACTATCGTAACCCCGTTCGAGGAAAGCCACCACTTCACCATAACCGGCCGCGCGCAGCGGACGTTTAGCCAGGCTCAGCACCGGCCCGGTGATGGGATTGCGCACAAGGCCGTCGATGTGCTCGCAGATCTCCATGATCGCCTCAATTTGCACGACGCGTTCGCGGTAGTTGTCGCAGCGCCGATAACCCTCGGCGTACTGCTCGACGGTGATCGAGTCGGTGACGCCCAATTGCTTCACGAGCACCTCAAGCAACTGGCGATCCAACACTTCAGTCATGCGATGCAGTTTGATCGTCAGCGCCGCCGGACGTGAAATGACCTCCGGCACGAAGCGGCGCATGAACTCGTACATGGTTTCCAGATCGTGATCGCGCTGGGTGAAGTCGCGCGCGGCGTAAATGTCTTCTAAAAAAAACAGACAGGCCGGACGATAACGGGGCTGGTCGAGTAAATCGGCGTAGGTGTGTGCCAGCCGTTCGGCTTGCCAGACGCGCAACAGCGCGAGTTGAGGATCAAGCCCGCTTTGCGCGATTTCTTCACGGTGGCTGATTTTGCCGATGCTGTTGATGATGTCGTGAATGTGTTTGGACATGGGTGGGTCATGGGTCAGGCGTGACAGGTCATGGCTGGTCGCTCATCAGTTTATCTGAGGATAGGGTGTCTGTCAATTTGCAGGCGTCACCTGGCCTGCCGCAAGATATCGCTCAACGCTTCGTCGGTCAGAACGATTGGATTGCCTTTCATGCTGCTGGCTTTTCGGGCTTGTGCGACGACAGTTGGAATATCACTTGCCTTGAACCCGAATTGCGCCAAGGGCGCGACGTTGAGATCATAACCGAGTTGATGCAGCCACCCGATCGCCTCACTCACTCCGGCGGTCGATCGCCCTGTCAGCAATTGCGCCACTTCGGCATAGCGCGTCAGAACGGGTGAATGGGGTTCCTGCATTTGCAGGGCGCGCACATTGGCTTCCACGACAAACGGCAGCAGCCGCGCACAGATCATGCCGTGCGGAGCCGGGAATAACCCGCCCAGCGGCCCGGCAAAACCGTGTACTGCGCCGAGCCTGGCATTGGCCAAAGCCATACCGCCGAACAGTGCCGCGATGCACATATCTTCGCGTGCGGTAACCTCGCTCCCATTTTGATAAGCCCGCTTCAACGATCGGGCTGCGCGTTGTATGCCCTCACGACAAAGCGCATCCGTGACAGGCGTGGGAGTGTTGCAGGTGTAGGGCTCAATCAATTGGGTCAGCGCGTCCAGGCCGGTGCTGGCTGTGATGGCGGGTGGCAGCGAGTAGGTCAATTCGGGATCGATGATCGCCACGCGGGGCAGCATCAACGGGCTGCGCAGGCTCACCTTGACGCGATGTTCATGTGAAGCGAGCACGGCGTTACGCGTCACCTCCGATCCGGTTCCGGCGGTGGTGGGGATGGCGAGGTAGGGCAGTGGTGTCTGCTTCAACGGCAGCCCGCGCCCGATCACTTCGAGGTAGTCCAGCGGATCGCCGGGATTGGTCAACAGTGCCGCGATCGCCTTGCCGGTATCGAGGGCGCTGCCGCCGCCCAGGCCAATGATGACATCGCAGCCATTCTCGCGCGCAATCGTTATTCCCTCTTGCACGGTTTCGATCGAAGGTTCGCCGGACACGCGGAACATCACGGCTGCAACACCCTGCGAGTCGAGTTGATCGATCAATGTCGTGGCTTGATCGGATGTGGAACCAGCGACGAGCAACGCGCGGCGCCCGAACGTCGCGGCCAGCGGAGCGGCTTCTTTGATCGAACCTTGACCAAAGATAATGCGATTAGCAGTAGCGAATTCAAAGCGCATAGCTGGCTTTTCTCATTGGTTGGTGCTGAAACTCGCGTTGCGTGAAATGATCGGCAGAAAAGCTTCATGAGTAGGGCCGAACAAGGCAAAGCGACCTGCCGCACATAGCGTTCCGCTAAAGATACTGGATAACTGCGTAGTGGAGAGCGCCTGTCTGATCGAGCCGCTACAGCCTTGCCCGGCTGCTTGCCAGCGATCCGTCATCCACTGCCGCAGTTCAAGCTGAGCTGGATCGGTGACCAAGGCTATGTCCCGCGGGCTGTACGGGATCGTCACTGTGACGGATTCACTAAATGTGAATGTCGGCTGCAGCGCATCATCTTGATAAACCGTCAGATCAAACGCATGGCCGGCAAATGCCCACCCGCGTAGCGACGAAACCAGCGTTGGCGTCAACACGATGGTCACAGTGGTTGCTGTCGAATTGGGTGGGAAATCAAGCCGCGAGACCAAGCCTTGTGTATCGGTGTAAGACAAGATCAGGCCAACACCCCCTGGTGTTAGAGTCATTGAAACAGGCGCAGGTAGCATCATAAAATCTTGGGCTGTGGCGCTGGGTGGAAGAGTAACAGTGTGTGTGGGTGGACTGAATACGTATCCAGCTCGTGTCGGCGTCACGACATGTGTTCCCCAGGCCAGTCCCGTTAAAAGATAACGGCCATCGCTGCCTGTCATAGTTGTTGAGCCGTTATCGGCTTCAAGCGAGACGTCTGCCATTGGCGAAAGATAGTGATTGGCGACTTGCCCAGTCATGGTCAGGAGATTTTGGGCCAGTACATAGAGACCGCCATCCACAACGTAAACATATTGGCCAGTGAGGGCCACACTCTGGGCCACCCGGGTTGTTGGATAGGAAGCACCCTCGGTAATGTGCAGAGGGTCAGCGACATTTAATACCTTGAGGCCCAAAGAGCTGTTTGCCACATAAATCAAATTGTCCTTTACAAGAAGATCACTTATGGACGCTTGTGAAGAATCATAGTTGCCGATCGCAACCGGGTTAGCTGGATCGCTTACATCGAGGATAGTCAGTGTGCTGCCAGTACAATAATTATCCCAACCGCACCAATACATTCGATGTGTGGTGACAAAGAGCCTGTTTTCAGAAACTTTCACACTTCCGGCCCATGTCCAGAGGTCGTCAGTTGTGATTGGATAAGAGACAACCAGCGTCGGCGTAAGCGGTTGATGGACATCCAGAATATGAACGCCATCTCCGGCTAAAACATAGGCCACACCATTAGCCACGACGACATCGTGGGCATCGAGCGAGTAGGTGCTGACTTCTGTCGGCGTAACAGGATTACTTACATCCAAAATGCGAAGGTCAGTTTTCCACTCGGCCAGATAGACTGTCTGGCTTTCTACCGCCAGGCTGTTTATCCTGGCGGGGATACTGGACGTGTAGACACCCAGGGCGACCGGAGTAACGGGATTGGTTACATCTAGCAGATTAAGCGTCTTGCCCGCATCAACGACATAGGCGACTTGATCGGATATTTTTATCAGACTAATGTTGTGCAACAGAGGATAGATTTCCACTCGGATTGGTGTGACTGGTTGGTGGATATCCAGCACAGCCAGCCTGCCGGAGTCGATCATGTAAGCCATTGAACTGTCAATCTCCAGTCCGGAGATTGACCAGGGCCAATATTGGCCCAACTTGGTGACGGCTGGCGCGTTACCGATATTCAGCATGTACATTTGCCCCCAGTCGAGGATCAGATAAGCACGATCGTTGACCACGCTGAGATCGTTAATTGTGAAGCTGGCATCGTACATACCAACTTCGACCGGTGCGTGGGGCTGACTGACGTCGATTAAACGTAGTTTCGAATCATAACCTGTCGCATAGGCAAAATTTCCCGCCACCACCACTTCTTTGATAGTGTCCGTCATGCTGGCCATCAACGTGGGGGTCGTCGGAGTTCCAACATTCAGCAGCCTCAGTCCGGGTTGATAGTAGCCCATTCCCATGTAAGCCACGGTACCGGATACAAACACGCTCTGAGCATAAGCGCTGTACGATCCCAGTTCGATGATTTGCTGTGGGTTACTCGCATCAACAATATGCAGGCCCAGATCTCCCGTCGCTAGGTAGACTGTGGTGCCAGCGACAAATAAGCCATTGGCATTGGCGTACTGACCGGAGATCTCATAATTTGAGCCAATGATCTGAGGTAAAGTGGGGTTTGAGATGTCCACGATGGTCAAGTGAACCACCGACCAATACGGGTGTGCCCAATGACCTTCACCGAGGATGTAAATTAGGTTGTGGGCGCCCTGCATGACATTTTTCGAGTAGCCTACGTCGATGCTATGGATTACGACCGGTTGAGCGGGGTTCCTGACATCGACAACGACGAGCTGATTGGCAACGAGCGCGTAGGCATAACCGGCTGTAGCGTAGATCGCCGTTGCCTGACCGGACAGCGGCGCTGTCTGACCGAC
>JAUQXC010000147.1 GCA_030834825.1 Thermoflexales bacterium | reverse complement strand
TATCCGCCGAACGCCGCAGACAAAGCCCTACGCGTGTGTCTGGTCCCACTCCACGAGCGTGAAGATAATGAGCCAGCTGGTTGGTGCGACTGTCCAATTCAGCGTAGGTCAATTGCCCGCTCTCCCAGACGATGGCTGGAGATTGTGGAGTTCGCCTGGCTTGGATGGCAAACAATTGGGGCAGGGTCGTCGTATGAGGATAAGGTACGGTTGTCTGATTGTAATCGAACAGGATGTGCCGGGTCTCTTCAGGCGTCAGCACCGACCATGCCGCCATGGGCTGATGAGGATCGTCCAGCAGGTTGACCAAGAGTGTGCGTAAATGCTCTAAGATCTGCGCAACAGCCTGTCCATCAAATCGTTGGAGGTCGTAAGCAATTTGCAGAGTCAACACATTGCCCTCATTGAGGTACAACGTGAGCGGATAACCGGTCATCTCGAACAGGCGATGATCGGCGTCGTTGTGTCCCTGCGAGTGAGCCGTGACTCGATAGCTCTGATCGACTAAAAGACAATCGAACATGGGCTTATTGCGTCGGATGCCTAACCATCCTTGAATCTGAGCTAACGGCGTGGAGCCATAGCGGCGCACTTCTACCAGCTCGGGCTGAAGTGCGTTCAACCACTCCAGGAGTGTGCCGGTCGAGGGGATGCGAATCCGAATCGGAAGTCCGTTGATGAACAGACCGACCATCGACTCAAAGCCGCTCAGCTCAGCTGGGCGACCATGTACTACCAGGCCAAAGACGATATCGGACTCGCCATTATACCGACTTAACAAAGTTGCCCAGATGGCCTGGATGAGAGTATTGACGGTGATGTGATAGTGCCGTGCAAAATTCTGAGCCGCTTTGCTGGCCTCAGGTGAAAGACGGAGCTCCTGTTTGTCGAAGACAGCGAACGGATTGGGCATGCTGCCCGGTGCTTGATCCCATGGCAGGGCGGTGGCTTCGCGCACCCCCTCAAGTTTCTTGCGCCAAAAGGCTTCGACGGCCCGCCAGTCTTGGCGGCGCAACCAGGCAATATAATCACGAAAGGGTCGGGGTGCGGGCAACTCAAACGAGCGCCCTTCCTGAAAAGCCGCATAGTGAGCTTGAACTTGTTCCAAGACCAGAACTACCGACCAACCGTCTAACAGGATATGATGGTAGCTCCAAATCACTTGATAGTTTGTCTCGTTCAAGCGAATCAAAGTCAGACGCATGAGCGGGGCACGGGTGAGATCTACACCACGGCGGCGATCAGCTTCCAGGTAAGTGGCCAGCTGCTGTTGTTGTTCCCGCGGCTCCAGCGCTTGCCAGTCCAATTGCTCAACTGGTAATTCAACTTGGCGGCAAACGACTTGCACTGGCTCATTCAAATCTTCCCAGAAAAAAGCGGTGCGCAGGATCGCGTGGCAATCGAGTACCGCCCGCCAGGCGCGAACGAAGGGAGCAACGTTAAGCGCAGGCGGCGTCCAGACGACCTGCTCAAACGAGACGGCCGAATTGGGAGCCTGTTGAGCAAAGAACAAAAGTGCCTGCTGAACCGGGGAAAGCTGGTAGATGTCCTCAACGTTTTTGATATCCATCCCGAGGCTACTCCCGCTTCAATTGGTCAATCAAACGTGTCAAACTTTCCTGATCCAAGCCTGCTTCTGGAAAGTCAGCAGGCGTAAGCGCAACAGCGTTGGCTTCATGATATTCAGGCTGGTTCGTGAACGCGCGCAGGGCTTCCAGGCAATATTGAGCAATTCGCTCGATCGTTTCGGCTCGATGGATGTTCACGCTGTATTCCCAACTTAACACGAACCGTCCTTCCCTTACTCCGGCAGTACATTTTAGAATGTGCATCCGGTTGTTATCAGGCTTTTCCTCATGTCCAAACGAATGTGGCATGGGGCGCATCGAGCCCTGTTCGCCCTGATCCATATCCGTTCGGCCCCAATAGTTAACAACAAAGGTGCTCCGGCTGATCCGATCTTCCATGAGGGCTCCAATCTCAGGATCACTGAGTCGATGTAGAACGCCAAAAGTAAGACCTTGATTGGGCACTCGTGCCAATTGGTCCCGAATGTGCTGCAACCCTGCCGGTGTTAGCCCA
>JAUQXC010000146.1 GCA_030834825.1 Thermoflexales bacterium | reverse complement strand
TCCAATCTGCTCACTCATCCCGGCGTGCGCGGCATTGTCATTACGGCGCGCGATATTACCGAGCGTAAACGTTCCGAGAGAGCGCTGCTCCGCTATACCGAGCGGCTGGCGATCCTGCACGAGATCGATCAGGCTATTCTGTCGGCCAAGTCGATTGAAGAGATTGCCGACGCAGCGCTCAGCCGCATCCAGCGTTCGGTGCCCAGCTGGCGGGTTAAAGTGCTGCTCTTTGATTTTGAGGCGGTTGTCGCGGATGTGGTCGCCTATTATTGCGCGGGAAGAAAGCTGCCGGCCAGCCAGCGCTTACCCCTGGTCGAGTTGGGGGCGATCGTCGGCCTGCGCCCCGGCGAACTCTACATGATTAA
This sequence comes from Thermoflexales bacterium, assembly GCA_030834825.1. Taxonomy (GTDB): domain Bacteria; phylum Chloroflexota; class Anaerolineae; order Fen-1058; family Fen-1058; genus Fen-1058. The sequence continues at coordinate 5,220 of JAUQXC010000146.1, read as the reverse complement.
CGATCTCTCGGAGTTGCTCACGCCGTCGCCGAGCCAACTGCAGCAGATGAATGACGGTGCGCGATCCAGCATCGATGCGCCCCTCATCGTGCTGGGGCAGCTGATCGGCGTATTGAGCGTGGATGCGCGGCAGTGGGATGCGTTTCAAGGCGAAGTGGTGGACGTGGTGCGCGAGGTGGCCGATCAGCTGGCCGTGGCGATTCAGAATGCGCGCCTGCTGGCGCAAACGCAGCGGCACGCTCACGAATTAGAGCGGAGCGTCGCCGCTCGCACCCGCGAATTGGCCGAGGCCAATGAACGTCTCACCGAGCTCGATCGCCTGAAATCCAAATTCGTCAGCGATGTTTCGCACGAGCTGCGCACGCCCATTGCCAACTTGAAGCTGCACGTGGAGCTGCTGGAACATGGCCGGATTGAAAAGCGCGATCATTATCTGGATGTGGTCAGACAGCAGTCGCGCCGTTTAGGCCAGCTGGTGGACGATATTCTGAACTTATCACGGCTGGAAATGGGACGCGAGCGCGTGGCGCTAGGCCCGGTCGATCTGAACTTCGTCGTGGAACAGATTGTCGCCGCACATCGGCCCCGCGCCGAAGCCGCCGGGCTAACGTTGTCCTTCGAGCCGGTGCCGGATCTCCAGCCGGTGTCCGGTGAAGTCAATCAATTGGCGCAGGTGGTGACCAACCTGCTCATCAATGCGCTCAATTACACGCCGCGTGGATCGGTGCGGGTTAGCACGCTGCAAACCGGACTGGAGGCCTGTCTGCAGGTGGAAGATTCCGGCGTCGGCATCGATCCCGAAGACTTACCCAATATCTTCGATCGTTTTTATCGTGGCCGCCGATCGCAGCGCAGCGAAACGCCCGGCACCGGCCTGGGCCTGGCCATCGTCAAAGAGATTGTCGATCTGCACGCCGGGCGTATCGAAGTGCTCAGCCGGGTGAAGCAGGGCACGACCTTCAAAGTATGGTTACCGCTGTTTAACGAAAATGCCAACTTATGATTAAACAACTTGTCACTCTGTTGGGAGCCGTGCTGCTGCCTTTCTTCGCCGCGGCTCCCGCGCAGTCTGAAGCCTGGCTGACTTATCAGGATACCACTGCCGGCTTTACCTTTGAGTATCCGGGCAATGCACAGCTGAGCCGTGAGCAGGAAGCCTCGCAGGGATATACCTCGGTCTATGTTGCACTGACCGCTGCTGAAACAGGCTATCAAGGTTATGCCGTCACGGTTTTCGCCAACCCCGACGATTTGCCGCTGTCGCGCTTCTTGATCGAACGGCGCGGCTTCGCAGCGTTTGGCGGACAGGACTTGCACGTCAACGCTGTGGCCGCGCTGCGGGCTGTACAAGGCACCACGCTGGCCGGCGCGGATGCCGAAACATACTGGCTGCAAGGCGATCGCGTTGTGGTGCGGATCGGCTTGTACGCCGGGAACGATGGATCGATCAATCCGTCGCTGGCTGCGCGAGAAGCCTTCGATCGGGCCGTCTCCTCTTTCCACTTGATTCCACGGGTGGTCGCTACCCCGCTCACGCCCACGCCCGAAGTGACACCGCAACCCGATCGACCTGAGCTGACCGATGAATTCATCTCGCCATACGGAACGATCTCCACGACGACGCAGTATAACGAGCAGTGGAACATCAGTACGAGCGACACGCGCTATGGCGTGCGCAACTTCTCGCTGCCTGGTTTGCCACGCAAGTGCTGGAATGTCACCTGGCCGCGCATGCTGCACAGCGGCATCGATCTCTATCGCCTCGACGGGTTGGATGCCGCGAATACCACACTCGTCGCTGTAGCCGATGGAAGCGTGGCTTACTACGATCCAGGGTATGCATCGTATCCGGGGCGCGTCGTCATCCTCAGTCACCCGCTCAGCGACGGGCGCGTGCTCTACTCGATGTACGCGCATCTGGGATCGGTCTTGGTGACGCAGGGGCAGATCGTGGCGCGCGGCCAGTCCATCGGCACGGTGCTCTCTCAGCCGGGTGATTCCCATTTGCATTTTGAGCTGCGCTGGTTCCTGGACGGGTCGTGGATTTATCCTTCCTCAACATCGTGCAACGGTATCGTCTATGGACGCGGCTATACCTATCTCACTCATCCCGACGATTTCTATCAGGGCTACGTCGATCCAGATGCTTTCATTCAGGCGCGCGGCGGGCCGCCGCTCACTCCGATCGGGTTGCCCGATCCCCGCCAGCCTGCGCTCAACGTACTGGCCTTTAGCGAGGATCTGAACATCGCCGCCCAACCTCAAGTAATCGATGCAGTCCCGATCACACCGAAGCCCGCGCCGTTCGATCTGAGCGGACCTGCGACGAGCGACATCTCTGCCACAGTCAAGATTCCGCCTGCCTTGATCATCACCGAGGTGATAACCGCGCCTGTACAATTCAGCAACGTGATCAGTGCGAGCGCGCTTGCGCCCAGCCTGATCAACACCGACACCTTGACTTACACCACGTATCTGCCCCTGCTGGTACGCAACTATCCCAGGCAAGAGCCGGCCTGCGTCGAGGGACAGGAATTGCTGAGCAACGGCGGATTTGAAGGTGGGCCGGGCAGTGCCCCGTGGGTGCAATTGACCAACGGCACGTCCGATGTGATCAACAACACGCAGGTTTATTCCGGCGCTTACAGCGTCTGGCTGGACGGGCGCAACACCGCCGATGAAGAAGTGCTGCAAGCGTTCATCGTCCCTTACTACACCGAAGCGTTGACCTTGACCTTCAAGCGGTTGTTGACGACGCAAGAAACCGAGCCGCTGGTCTACGATCACTTTGAGTGGGTGCTGGAGAATCAAGTGGGCAACGAAGTATCACCGCAGGTGACGCTAAGCAACCTAAGTCCCAATCGCAACGTGTGGGCGGTTGAGACCGCCATCTTCGCCGGTTTTCAGGATTGGGGCAATCGCCGCTTGCGTTTGAGTGTCAAAGGTATGACCGATAGCAACCTGTTGACCAGTCTGTTTATGGATGAGGTAAGCCTCCAGACGCGGTGTGTGCCATAGAACCGGAACGGCGGCTGCGAGTGATTCACGCGAGCCGCCGGACTGGTAGATATTCAGTTGTTATAATCTCTTGAACAGTAGGGCGAGTTTCGATACTCGCTGCACTGGATTTTCGTTTACCGGGGCTAGGCTCCCCGGAGCCTGACAGTGCACACGCCTAGCGCATCACCGGCACGTAGGAATGTCTTGCCTGCTTAGCGAGCAGTGCTGCGCGCGGCGCGCCAACCCAGGCCCGCCACGACGAGCGTCGCGCCGGCCAGGAACAGTATCCACGCATTATTGTTCGCGGATGTTTCGCTGCCGGTCACCGGCAATGTAGCAGGAGCCGCCGCCAGCGCTTGATAAGAAATCACTTGCACACCCAGCTTCGGATCGCTGCCACCGGCAAAGCCCTGCGCCACCACCGTCAGGATCGCGCCTTCCGGCAGATTCACGCCCGGCAGATCCAGCGCCACATTGTCGGTATCGGCCACACGGGCCTGCAGATCATAGGTCGCTGCGGGCAGCGGCGTGAAATCAACCGACTTGCCGAAGGCGACGTTTGAGAATACCTTGGCGCCATCCCGAGTGGTAATATCCACCGCGGGCGCATCGGGCGAGGCATGCACGAAGCGGACGTGAACCTTGCCTGCGGCTGGAGCACCGAGGTTATCGACCAGAATCAACGGTTTGATCTCGGACAACTGACCAATCGCCATCACCGTGTACGGCTTGGCATCCAGCTTCAGGCCCTTGGCATCGATCACGGGTGTGCCCTGGCAATTTGAACCTGCAGCATAAACCTGCACATCATATGAGCCGACAGGCAGATTGGCGTAATCGGTGGTCTGGCCAAAAGCCAGATTGGCAAAGGCCACGCTGCCATTCACACAGACATCCACGGTGGGTGCGTCGGGCGAGGCGTGTGTCACGCGTACCAGCGCTTCACCGGCGGCAAAGGCGGGTGCAACCAGCAGCGCCATTATTGCTACGATCAACCCCATCACGATCAACGTCTTCTTCATTTTCTCATCTCCTCTTGGATTTTTTCGACATATCTCTTTATTGTCAATGTTTTGCATAGTGTTTATAACACATATCTTTCTTTTGCAATGGTTTTGTCTATATTTTAACGTGATTCTCATTTATTTTCATAACAGGCCATAGAAACAATCGTTTGGAGCTCTGGAGGAGAATCAAGGTATGATCGGTGGCAACCATCTGGCCAACTTGTTCATAGACGAAGATTTCCTCTAAATGTACAACATTCCGTCTGACGGAATGTTGGCAAAAGAAAACCTCCCGAAGGATTGGACCCTTCGGGAGGTTTGGATTAACGTCACCTTCTCGCGAGTGGCAAGAAGACGGTGTGTGATCCTTCTAGCGCAGAGCCCCAAGTGATTTCATCGAAGATGATTGTGGCCTCACGTCCAGTGTCGGCCAGCGCGAAGTCAATCTTCACGGTCGCGGTTGGCTCATTCCAGGTTGAGAGATCGAACCAGGTGTGTGTCCACTCACTGACAGTCAGGGGCAGCGACAAGGTTAGTGTGTTGCTCACGCCGGTGACATAGATAGCGAGCGTATCGCTCACCGGTTCGGCAGATTCAACTCGGTACAGCAATGACAACGTGCCAGACACGATCGTTGGTGAGACATTGATTGTTTGCTCGATGGCGCTGTGCCACGGGCCGCTGGTGAGCGTATCAGTTGGCACACTGCCGCCCAATACCACCGCGCCAAGGCCGGTATGCACGGTTGAAGTAATCGTTGGGGTGAGATCGTCACTCGCTCCGCTCGGATTCCAGGCGGATAGATCGCCGCTTTCGAAGTGGCTATCGCTGATCTGATTATCGAGTGGCGGCAGGTAGAGTGTCGGCAGCGAGTTGGAACTCGGTACGGTCACGTTGAGCAGCGGTGGTAATGCGCCGAAGTTATTGCGCGCGGTAGTCAAGGTATAGACACCACCTGAGGCGAAATAGAGATCGTATACGCCATCATGGCGGGAGATGCCGGTGTTCAAGACTGCCGGATCAGACTGCACATTGACGACAGCAACAGGTTGCTCGCGATTGTCGAGAATTTGACCAGCCGCGGCATGTTGATAGAGCGTCGTCATGGCGTCGGGTGAGCTTGGATATTCCTCAACATTTCCAGCTTTATCGCACGCGCGTGAGCGGAAATAATACGTGTGACCGTATTGGCCACTGAAAGTAGCCGAGGTCT
>JAUQXC010000145.1 GCA_030834825.1 Thermoflexales bacterium | reverse complement strand
CGGAAGCGACCAAGACTGATCCCAACGCGGTGGTAGTCAGCGCGCGCTCGCTGGATACGCTCGATCTGCGTGATGCGCTGGATGAACTGGACAGTACGCCCACGTTGCTGGTGTATGGCAACAAGGATACCTTCGTATCACCGTTGAGTAACGACGACCTGCGTGATCTGGATGGCGACGTGCGGCCTATTGGGTTGAATGATTCCGGCCACTTCCCCATGCTGGATGAGGCCAGCAAGTTCCAGCGTCTGCTGCGCGATTTTCTGGACACCAAGCCCGAGGAGCTGAGCGCCCTGTCGCTGAAAGAGGAATGGCGCCGACGCATGCATTAGCACGCCGGCGACCGGCGCGCCTAGTTCCGGCGCGGCTTTCGGTTAAGGTATAATTTCCGGGCAACCGTTCAAGGCAAGGAGTGACATGGGAATCCCGACCGTGGTAACCGATGAAACCTTTAATCAAGAAGTGCTGAAATCAGAGACGCCAACGCTGGTGGATTTTTGGGCGGTGTGGTGCGGACCATGCCGCATGGTGGCGCCCGTCGTCGACGAGATCGCGCGCGAGCAGACCGGCAAGCTCAAGGTCATGAAGTTGGATGTCGATGAGAATCAGGGCACGGCCATGGCTTACGGAGTGATGAGCATTCCCACGCTGATCTTGTTCAAGGATGGCCAGCCGGTGGAACGCATCGTCGGGTTTCGCCCCAAGGGCGACATGGAGAAAAAGATTCTGCCTCATTTGAGTTAGCTCTATCAGTTTATCCATCCTCGCAGCGGGTGACTTTAGGTCTAGTCGCCCGTTTTGCTTGCTCGTGTATAATCGCTGCTTGAAAAGATCAATCGAAGAAGGATGATATGCCGCGTTCTCTCCCCGGTTGCGTGGTAGCGCTTACCCTGCTGTGCGACATTTTAACAGCCTGTACCTCGTCCAGTGCTTATGCCGGCGTTCCCCATACGCCGCTGGCCGTAGTCGAACCGACAGAATCACTGCATGCTTTGGCGGCTCAACCGACGGAAGGCCCCGATCCCGTGGCGACGGAATATGCCTTGGCGGCGTTGGAAACTCCCATCCCCGTTCGCATTTCCAACCCGATCGCACCGCCCACCCCTGATCTGTTGAAACAGCTGGAGACTTACGCCGTCAAGCCCACCGTGGCGCCGCCCCCCGATCGGGTGAATGATCTACCGTTCGAGTCATTCAGCGCATTGGATCACGCTGTGATCGATCACATGCGCGAAATTTTCGTTAAAGGCCAAGCGTTGGGGCGCAATCCACGGGCCTTCTCCAAGGCGGGGGACAGCACCATCGAGTCGCCGTATTTTCTGGGCCGCTTTGACGACGGTTCCTACAACCTGGGCGATTACAAATATTTGCAAGCCGTGGTTGAACACTTCACGGGATCGTACGGACGCAAAAGCCTGGCCGTGCGCATCGGGCAGCATTCGTGGACGCTACTCAATCCGGCCTGGGCAGACAAGCAGCAGTGCCAGGCGGCTGAGTCGCCCTTGGCCTGCGAGTTTCGAGTGAATAACCCCAGCCTGGTGATCTTACGATTGGGTGCAAACGATGCGGGCGTGCTCAAGACGTTTGATAAAAACATGCGCGCCGTGGTGGAGTATGCCATCGCGCAGGGGGTGATTCCCGTGTTGAGCACCAAGCCCGATCAGCGGAAGGGGACGGAGCAGATCAACGATGCGCTGCGGAAGATCGCGATCGATTATAAGATTCCCCTGTGGGACTTTGCGCGTGTGGCCGAGACGCTGCCGGGACACGGCTTGGGAGCGGATGGCGTGCATTTAACGGGCTTCTATCAACACGATTACACCTTGCCGCAGGCGTTTCAACGTGGACACGGCCTGCAAAACTTAACGGCCCTGATCGTGCTGGATAGAATTTGGCAGGTGTTGGAGCAGCACTAACACACTGGCTAGCGCAGTGTCGCGGAGATGCGTTTGTTTTCAACCGGCGCGAGGCAGGTGGTATCGCTGCAGGCCATGTAGGTGATGGCCAATTCGATCGAGATCGGCGATCGGGCGGGTTTTTCAATCGGCAGCCGCACGGTGACCGCGCCATCGGGATAGACGGGGAACGATTGCTGCAGAATGTCGAAGTAGAGCTCCTGCACGGGTTGATCGGCTTGCAGCGATCCCAATGGGCGGAGATCAGCCGGGGCGATCACGGCGAGCAGCGTGGGCCGTCCCACGCCGCTGATCCCGGTACGCGGCAGGTCCTTGCTGTACAAGTGAAAACGCGGCTTGGTGGGCGTGAAGGTGCCGGCCAGCCAGGTCTGCCCGGTCTGATCTTTTTCCACCATCACTTCAACCGCCACGCCTTTTTCGGTGAACTTGGCCAGTGATTGCTGAACGGTGAACGACGCAGTGGATGTGCGACTCAGCAGCGTGTAGACTCCCAGTACCACCAGCAGGAAGACCGCGCCGCCGATCAAGATCAGCGGCTTACGCATGATCTTTGCTCCAGACTGCCAGCTGCAGACTGACTTGCTTGAACACGCCGGAAGAGTAGGTGAGATCCTCGCAGTATTCCACCGCGATGACTTTGACACGCATGCGTAGTGTCTTGGTTTCCAAGACCACCACTTGATCCGGCTCGATCGTTAAAACATCATTCACGGGATTGCGTGATGAGCGCGTTGCCGGTTCGTAAAAACCGTGCGCACTGCGCAGCACTTTGGTGACGGTGTTGATATCGTTCTTGTCGAAGATCCACACTTCCAACGCCGTCACCGGCTTGCCCTTATCCGGAGTAGCGCCCGTTGAAGCTAACCAGGTGGGAATCTCAGAGATCGCCTCTGATTTGGATTTGCGGCTACTGGCCGTCTTCGAAATCCCCACGCCGCATTCGCCCAGGAACTGGCGGCGCGCTGCTTCGATGGTGAACGAGAGATCGTAGTGATCATCACCGTGCGTGTAGGTCGTGGCAAACTGCGCCAGGGGCAGGGCGGCTTCATCGGGCCAACGTTCCGGCTCCATTATTTGGGCGCTGGCCTTGACGAAAGGAACGGTCGAACGCCCACGCGTTTTGGAATAGATCGGTTTTCCCGGGCTAATCTGGCGGAACAACACGCCGGCCAGCAACATCACGATGAGTATCCCCAGGATCAAAATCAAGTTAGTTGTTGAGGTAGTCGTGTTTTCGGTTGGCGCTGGTGTGGCTGGTGTTGACGTTGCCGAAACCGTTAGCGTCGTCCAGCGCGCGAACCAATCGCCGCTGTCGCCGGGCTGCGGACCGGTGAGCATACCGCCCGCGGTACCCTGCGGATTGTTGACGTCGTGCTGCAAGGTGCCCACACCGAGGATCACGCTGTTGTTGCCCAGATCGAAAGATAAATGGATCGCCTGTCCATCGATCTGCCCGGTGACGGTGACGGCCGATCCGGCTTCAGGCTTGAGCATCCCTTTCAAGCGAGCGACAGAATCGATGGCGGTGCGTAGTTCGCCGCTGAGGTTTAATCCCGCACTGGGACCTTGCTGAATCCGGCCTTGCAGCTGAAACACCTGCTGGCGCTGGGCCGTTGGAATGACGGTTCCACTATCAGGTCTGGTGCAAGCGGTCAAGGTGCTAAGCGCCAAGAAGAGTATGAGGGCCGAGGCAATTCGTAGAATTCGTGTCATGTTGTTTTATGGGTGCTGTGATGGAGTGGGCTGCTTCATAGGGAACAATCTGAATGCGATCAAGTAAGCGAGACCAAGCTGCAGCGCTCCTTTTGCCAGGTCGATCAATTCATTCAAAAAGAAAGCTGAAGAATTCCAGGGTTTGAGCAGTTCAAAGAGCAGGGCCAAAACGATCCCGAAGATCGCCCAGCGCACAGCTGCCGTTTTCCCAAAATGGGATTCGTTAAACAAGTAAATGAAACCGCCTCCCAGCGCGATAATCCCCGCTATTATGGCTCCCAGAATCACAACGTGCCACCATTGCAGATTGGACAAGGGTTCAATGAACAACTCGCCGGACGTTCCTGAGGTGATGAGCTGGGTGAGTGCGAGCGTCAGGCTATAGGTCAACAGAACCAGACTGCCCAACCCCACAGCCCTTTTCTTGCTTTTGGAAAAAGTCGTTGTCATCGGAAATGTGTTCCAGGTTATCTGCCTGTCAGGAGAACAATGTTTGCAGTATACAGGATTCATACAGGCAGGGTCAACTGACGGATGTCATGATTTATGAAGGTGCCAGAAGTGAAATGAGAAAGACCGATCATAGAAACCTGTCGCCGGTAGCTGGGGTAACTAAAATCGATAGGGCCTACTTAGGGAGTTGAGGCTTCAGCCGGTAGATATGGCAGAGCCCGGCTAAAGCCTCGACTCCAGATTACCAAGGTCGCATTTGAAACTTGCGAGGATGCAGTCAGTGAAAGCAGACTCTCACACGGCACCCATCACGCCGGTTTCCGCGCCAGGATGTACGCGCGATGACTTTGATGCTCCACGTCCGGGTAGGGCGGTCGCTCGATCAGATCCTTGATCAGGAAGCCAGCCGCCTGCAGATAGGCCTGCATTTCCGGCGCTTGAAAATAGACAAAGTCCGCCGAGACCGGCAGCTCCCACCACTCTTCAATATGTACGACCTCCGTGCCGATGTGGAAAGCCAGCAGCAGCCAGCCGCCCGGCCGCAGCACGCGCTTCAATTCATGCAGCGCGTTAACCACTTCTTCGCGAGGAATGTGGATGAGGGAGTAGAACGCGGCAATGCCCGCCCAGGCTTCATCCTCCACGTCCAGCGCCAGCATGTTGCCCTGCTTGAACTCCAGGCCGGGGTTCAAGCGCCGGGCCAGCTCAATCATCTGTGCGGAGAGATCGACGCCCATGACGCGCGCGCCGCGCTCGTGCAGATAGCGCGCGATTTGCCCCGGCCCGCAGCCCAGATCACAGATGAGGCCGTTCTCTTCCACGCTGGTCACCAGCCGATCCAGCAGCTGCCGATCCAGCGGTTTATAGAGCAGTTCGTCAAAGGTGCGGCGCGCATATTCTTCGGCCACACGGTCGTAACTCAGCTGGATATTCTGGCTGTGTTGTTCATCCATTCTGATCCCCCGTCCGTCAACCACCTACTGCGCTGTCAAGAAAAGGGGCGCGCCGCTCAACTGCAACTGGGTGCCACTCACTGTCTTAATCGTACCATCCCACGCTACCGCCTCGTACATGCCCGGCAAGTCGAGGGTGGCGCTGGCGACCTCGCTGCGATCTTGCGTGGTCTTGGCCCAGAGCACATAGCGCAGCTGCGTGCCTTTCCGGAAAGCGGCCCCGTCGATTGTGGCGGTCAGGCTGAGGGCTTGGGTTGCCACCGGATCATACTTCCAACCGTACAGCTGCTCAAATGTCGTGCGATTGGCGCTGCCTTGCGGCGTGATTTTTTGTGCGCCCGGCCCGTCGCGTTTCAAATTCTCGTAGAATCCCATCAGGTCAAAAGAATCAGCCTGCGGGTCCGTATCGTCCTTGACTTCGCCGGTGGTGTACCAATATACCTGCGCCAGCCCCAACTGCTGTGCCTTGACCAGTGCCTTGATGGTGAAGTTGCGCTGCACTTCGATGCCGCCCAGCGTCTCGCCGATTTGTTTGCGGGCCACGTTGATCTCGGTGATCAGCAATACCTTGTGAGGATAGGTTATCCCATCATAGCCGCGCGCGGCCAGCGTGGCGCGCCTCTCGGCGAATGAAGCGAGCAGTACCTGCACGGCTTTATCGCTGTGGCGATCGGGGATCCACTGTGATCCGTTCCAATAGCGCGTGCCAAACTGTGGATAGTTGTGGAAGCTCAGCGCATCGAAATAAGCGCCACCCGTGAGGGGGTAAGCAGAGGTCACCGTGCCGCCCTGCGGATTATCGGTGTAGCGTAGCAGCGCATCGAGAAAGGAGGTATAACCCAAGCCACCGGGAGTGACATAGGCTTCCGGATCGTAGCATTTCACCACCTCGTACGCGATGCGCAGCAAGCGGATGTACTGATAGACGGGTGCGCGCAAGTTGGGCAGATCCTTGGGCTGAGGCACATTGTTCCACCAGCTGCCCGGCGTGCCGGGTTCTGCCCAACCATAGGACGAAGAGGTATAGTCGGGTTCGTTGATGATTTCATAGAAGCGGATGAATTGGCCGTAATTGGCCACCACCGTCCATACGTAAACGGCAAAGCGATTGGCATCGTTGACGGGCGTGCCGTTCTCGCCGTTGTCCCAGATGGGTTCGTACAGGCCCTGCCACAAGTTGCTTTGATAACCGTCGTAGTAAGTGGGATCGCGCCACGCGGCGCGCGGTTGACCCAGGAAGGTGGTCATCTCCTGGAACTGCAAGTTGTTGACGGCGTAGTGATATGTGCTCACGCGGATGGTCGGGCCCCACTGCGCCAGGAAGGCGTCGGGCAGGCTGGTGCGCGCAGAGCGACACCCGGCAGCAAAGCACAGCCCGAAGATGCCCTGGTCGTCCCAACCGTTCCCGTAATAACCAGGATTGAGGCCGTATTGGAATGTAGCCGTGTACGGCCGCACACTGGTGTTGGCGCCCGCCGGGTATTGCTTGGCGACCAGTGGCAGATAAATCGAGTAGGGCAAATCCTGAGGACGAGCCGCAGACAAGCCTGGCGCGCGAAAAGCGTTGAGCAGCAGGCACGCGCTGACTAGCAGAAGAAAAAGAATGGGCAGCCTCTTCATGGGCCAACTCTCAGCAGATAGTCCTGGATCATCCGCAGCGCCGCTTCGCTCGATTCCCATTTGTTTCCCACGCGATCCTGGTCCCACACAAAACGCTCGACTCGCTCGTCATGCGCGGCGGCCAATGCGATGTACGTCAGCCCGATCGGCTTGTCGGCTGTCCCACCGTCCGGCCCCGCAATCCCGGTGACGCTCACGGCGATGTCTGCACCCAAGGCGCGCCGCGCGCCGCGCGCCATCTCGATGGCTGTTTCGGCGCTCACCGCGCCGTGCACTTCCAGTGTTTCAGGCTTTACCCCCAGCAAGTGTGCTTTGACCTTGTTCGAATAGGCGATAATGCCGCCCAGAAAGTACGCGGAACTTCCGGCGACCTCGGTCAGGCGATGGCCGATCAACCCGCCGGTGCAACTCTCGGCTGTGGCCAGGGTGAGCGGCCGTTGCCGCAACAAGCGCCCGACCGTGACTTCAAGTGAGGTCGGCTGATCCGTCATTAACGGTTGCGGGTTGGTCATGGTTCGCGCACCTCAATTGCTTGTAACACTACCCGATCGGCGTTGGCTTGTCCGGGGATCGCGATCGGAATTCGCTCGCTGGTAAGGGAGTGATACAGACCCAACTGCAAGCGATAGACGCCCGCGGCCCGCTGCGCCGACACCGGAATGAAATGAACCTGCACGATGATGTCGCCGGGCTGCACGTAGCGCGGCGCGTAATGGTAACCGTCCCACTGCTCGACGATGCTGCCCTGTGCATCCAGGACGTGCACAAAGAACGACAACGGATCCAGCCCGCGATCCTGGGCGCGCCAGTACGTGGTGAGGCGAATGTTCTTGCCCGGCTGCACGCTGGGCCTGCGCACTTCATAGCCGATGAGCTCCAGTCGATTGCCAAATGAGATCGGCAACGCTACCGCCGGAACGTTCTCCAACTCGATCGGCCCGGTTATGACCGCCACCTGGGCTTGCGTCAGCGTGATCAGCCGCGTGTGCAGCGACGAGACGAGATGTGTGGCGCTGTATACCTCACTCGCCGCAGGGATCGGCTCGACCAGCGGGAAGAGATCTTCGATCAGGCGGGCGTCCAGCGGTGCCGGGCGATCGTCCAGCGCCGCGTTGATCAACGTGAGATCGGTTTGGCCCTGCGGGAAAACAAAGGCCGAGCGGGCGTCGAACCAGCGAGTGGCGGGATAGCCGATCGGGGCGGTCATACGGAACGTGGTCAAACTCCACGGTTCCCAATGCGTCACCGCGCCGCTGCTGAACACCATAGGGCGATCACTCGACAGTTGACCGATCTGCGCGGCGAGAGTAGCGATGCCGGCTTGATGTTCGGCCCGCACCGCGGGCAGCGACGCCCAGCCGCCGAAGTAGTCGCTCACCGATCGGGCAGCGTTGAGCACGAGCAGAACGGCGATCACGATCGGTGCCAGCTTGGAGAAGCGCGCCGCTGCCCGATCGATCCCGAATCCGGCCAGCAGGAAGATGACGGGCTGCGCCATGAACGTGTGATTGTTGCTGCCTGCGGGCCACGTCACGATCGACGGGATGAGTCCCACGCCCAGCCAGGCCAGCAAGAACGCGAAAGTTACTGCGCGCCAGCGCTTGAGCGCAGCCAGGCAACCGCCAACGAACAGCAAGCCGGTCAACAGATCAAAGACGGGCCGCTGGGGAATGTTATACAACGTTTCGGGATCGCCCCGCACAAAGAACATGGCCGCCGTCAAGGCCGTGGAGTTGATGAGCGGGAAAACATCGCCGGAGGGCAGTGCATCGATCGGGCCGGTGACTTCCCCCAGGCGCCGATCGGCCGCCGGATTCTGCGTGAAATGCAGGATCAGCGGCAGGGCGATGATGAGTGCCATCACGGTGGTGCCGATCAAGCGGCCGGCGCTGCGGCGCAGGCGCGCGCGATCGAACAGGAATAGACAGACGAGCAGGGCGATCCACCACACGGGCAGGAGACGCATGGCCGCGTAAGTGTAGGTGGTCAAGCCCAACCAGAAACCGGCCAGCACAAAGTCGAGACGGTGTTGGCGTTCCAACCCGCACCAGGTGAAATACAGCCCCAACAGCAGCAGCAGCGGAAAGGCGATGAGGCGCAGGCCCAGGCGGCTGTACATCAACGCCCAAAACGACAGTGCATACAAGGCGGTGGCGATCAAGGCCGGACGCACACCGATCATACGGCGCGCCAGCACGTACAACACCGGAATGGTCAACAACCCCAACGCGAGCGACACAAAGCGCAAGGTGAAGAGATGCGCGCCGAAGAGTGAGAACGATAGCGCGCTGAGATAGTGATACAGCGGTTCTTCGTAGATGGCGTCGATGTAGATGGGGCGCGCGCCGAGTTGGATCTCTTCGGCTTGCAGGGTGACCAGCATTTCGTCGAAGCGCAGACCGGGTGGGGCTTCACGCCAGGCGGCCAAACGCAAAAAAGTCGCGACCAGCAGCAGCGCGACCAACCCATTGAGCGGAGAAATGCGGTGAGCACGTTCAAGCATTGCGCCAACTATACCCTTGAAGGACGCAGCGCGCAACGCGCGGGGCGCAACGCGGAGAAGGCGCGTAGAAACCGGGGTTCTCCATTCATGCTGGGCTGAAGCCTCGGTCGTAGAACCCAGGTTTCTATCACTCAGTACAAGGCGCGCGGTTGTTCGATGGTCGTAAATGGCGCGGCGTGGTGATAGAGCAGGTAGAGCAATTCGCCCACGGCTTGCTGCGCGCGCAAGCGCGTGATCCGATCGAGATCGAGCGCTTCGAATTCAGCGCGATCGAGGATCTGGTGCGAACCGTCGGGGTTGATCCAGACGTCGAGGGCGAGATCGATCTGCTCGATCGTTTTGTCCCCGAAAGCCGCCGGTTTCCCGATGTTGCAGTACCAGCCCTTCAGGTGATCATCGTGCACGGAATGAATCTCGAAGATGTTGTACCAGCGATCGGCAAAGAAGTATTCCACGAAACGATCGTGATGTTCCATTATGGTGTAACCTAAATCCATCGTCTCGCGGCTGAAACGCGCTTCCAGCACGATCGTCTCCGGCGTGCGTTCCAGCACTAGGCCCTCATAGGCAATAATCACTTCCTGCTTAAAGTTGAGTTTCTTCACTGTGATCGAGTCCGTCATGATTATTGAAGTTTTGCACTGGGTTGGCTGGAGTCGAGGCTTCAGCCGGAAATCTGGCAGTGTGTCAGCCCAGCTGAAGCCTCGATTCCGGAATTTGCTGAAGCCTGGTAAAGCCAGTCTCAATCATATCACACGGACGGCCGCGGTTGGTAAAGAAACTTTAACAGGTTGCCCCAGCGGCGGCAAAGGTGACGGCGCTTCAAACTCAAACACCAGATCGATCTCGT
>JAUQXC010000144.1 GCA_030834825.1 Thermoflexales bacterium | reverse complement strand
CTCCTGAGGTGGGACGATCAATCCCCGTGAGCATGTTAAGCAGCGTCGATTTGCCACTCCCCGACTTGCCGACCACCGCTATAAACTCACCTGGCTTGATCCGCAAGTTGATGCCCTTGAGCGCCTTGAACGAACCGGCGGGCGTGGTATAGATCTTCACCACATTTTGCAGCGTGATCAAAGGCCCCGCTGCGTCATTGTAATTTGTCGCTGTTACGGGTTTTCCTAAAGTTCTCACGTTTCACTCCTTCAAATTGACAGATCGCCGGATATGACCCATACTACCGTGCAAGTTATCCTGCCTGGTCTCTAGTGTAGTCAGATGGGTCGGGCGAAACAAGGTTCAACCTGGAAGATCTGTCTCAAATGAGACAAGGAGCGAAAAGTGTCTCAGCCGGAGAATAATTTGCGGGTGCGACGGACGCAGCGACTGCTGCGTGAGGCGCTGATTGAGTTGATCGAGGAGCGAGGCTTTGACGCGCTCACCGTGGGCGAGATCGCCGAGCGCGCGATGGTCAGTCGGGCGGCGTTCTATCGCAATTATCAGGACAAATATGCTCTGGTGGAACAGATCTTTGCCGAAGCCATGCAGGCTTTGCTCGAGGCTGTGGCCGAACCGCGCACAGCCCACTCACCGGAGATTTGGGTGAGGTTCTTCGAGCACATCGCGGAATACGAACGGCTCTATCGCGCCCTGCTCGGTCGCCGAGGCAGTCCCTGGTTTGTGCTAAAGATGCGCGCGTCGGTGGTTGACCTGGTCAAAGAGTTCGGACGCTTAGTCCCACCGGGCGCTGCGCACATGTACCCGAAATCTGATGAGTTCGTCCCTGACCTTGTCGCCACCCTGTTTGTCGAAGCCATCACCTGGTGGCTTGATCAGGGACGACCTTACCCGCCTCAGGAGATTGCCAACCGCTGTATGCTGCTGGCTGGCGCCATCTTCAAGGAAACCAGTACCTGGCAATAGACGCGCGCCTTTGCCGCATCCGATTGATCAACCCGATCAACTCGCTGATCACAGCCACTAGCATAACTATGCCTGGGCGTGAGCGCGTAGTTCTCAGTGAGGTTCTGCCTGCGCCGCAAGGTGCACATAGGAAGAGTCAGTTACCGCTTAGGGACAGTGGTCTTGAAAGGCTGTTGTTTCAAATCGCGCGTTCAATCGCAGGGCAAGTCTGCAACTGCTGGTGCGTTGATGCTTCTATCATAATCTTGAGGCACTGCCGATTGACATTGCTCTATCGCCAATTCGTCGGAGAGAGTCACAACTCGCGACGCCAGCGAACAATGCACTAAACCAGGGGATTGTACCCGGGGCACTGCGAAGATTCACGGCGATTATGAAAGCGCTCATCTACCCGCCGATGATAGGCTGTCATCGTTTTTCCGAGGCGGGGCATATAGCAAAGACGCCCGACCTTTGGCAAAGGTCGGGCGTCTTTTATCACATCAGGCCCTCATCCTTGAACCCACAGTTTGAAGTCTTTGAGGGATGACGATCCGAGGAATTCCCGCAGAATGCTGTTTTCCGGTATGAACTCGCTGGGCGCGGGCCGGAACCATTCCAGCGCCGCCAACAGCCGCTCGGCCTCGCTGTATTCCGGTGTGCTGGGCCGGATCTGCCGCAGCAGCGGCTCGGCCCAGGGCTTCAATGCAGACTGTTCGTAGACCAGCGCCGAGTTAAACATGGTATCGGCGTTCTCTTGATAAGGAAAAATGTTGCAGTTCTCGCCGTCGCGCACTTTGTCCCAGCGCTTGATCGTGTCGCGCGCCGTATGACCGCGATCGCGCGCGTCCCGCACGATGCGGCGCAACAGCCGGGTATCCGACGTCGGCACCCGGTTATGGCGATCAATATTCAGCTGCGTCAGCGCCGACACGTAAATGCGATACACCCGTTCGGGCGGCACCTCCGTCAACAAGTTGGGGTTCAGCGCGTGGATGCCTTCGGCAATGACGATGTGATCGCGTGAGATCTGCACGGTGGAACCGGCCACGCGCTTGCCCAACACAAAATCATAGCGCGGCATGGCCACGGCGCGACCTTCGGTCAGTTCCTTTACTTGCTGGCCAAACAGGGTGTGATCGAGCGCGTCGAAAGATTCGAAGTCATATTCTCCATCCGGCCCCCGAGGCGTCTGATCGCGATCGACAAAATAATTGTCCATCTCGATTGCCATGGGGCGCAGGCCATAAGCCAGCAGCTGCACCGCCAGCCGCTTGGAGAAGGTAGTCTTGCCCGATGAAGACGGCCCGGCGATCAAGATCAGGCGCACTTCATTGCGCTTGCCGACCAGAGCCCGGGCAATCTCCGCGAGACGCTGCTCGTGCAAGGCCTCAGCCACCAGCATCACTTCGCGGATACGCTTCGACTCAATCGCTTGATTCAACGAGCCGACATCCTGCACTTCCATCACGTGCATGTGATCGGCGTGACGCTTGAACACGGCGGCCAGCTTGGAAGGCCGGTCGGCTTTCTCCAGCTGATCGGGATGCGCCCGACGCGGGAACTGCAAGACGAAACCCGCGGACAACGGCGCCAGCGCGAACGTGCGCAAATAGCCGGTGGACGGCACCATGTAGCCGTAGAAGTAATCGGTCAGGCCGCGCACGGTATAGACCGTGAGATAGTCCTTGGTGCGATAGTTCAGCAGCCGCAGCTTATCATCATAGCCCTGCTGCTCAAAGATGGCGCGGGCTTCAGCCAGCGGAATGCGCGCCTTCATAATCAGCTCGTTGAGATTGACGATCTCGCGCATGCGCGCCTGCAAGCCTTGCAGCTCTTCGGTGCTCAACGGATCGCGCCCGGTGATCTGGCAATAATAGCCGCCATAGGGCAGCGAATGATCGATTTCGATCGTCGCTGCGGGGAACAGTTCACGCGCCGCCACGATGAGCAGGAACGTCAGCGAACGCCGGTAAATGCGCATCCCGTCGCGGGACGACACGTCGATCGGCTCCACGCTGCAATCCGAGCGGATGGGCGTGGTCAGTTCGCGCAGTTTGCCGTCAATGATGCCGCCGACAATCATCCGCCAGCGATCGGGATAGGCCGCCCGCACGTATTCTTCCAGGATCGTCCCGATCGGCGCTTCAAAGGCGCCCTTGCCGTTCGTGAACCGCACCTGTGCCGTCTCGCGCGGCGGCACAGGTTTCGCCACCAGGCTCAATGCTTCCATGTCTCTCCACAATCCTCTAAAAATTTCAGCCTCAAGTGTAACGCAACGGTACTCAATGGTCAATCAGTTTAGCGTGGCAGCTATATTTCATTGACAGACCTTCCGCCCACGTCCCGCACACCGCACAAAAAAGCCTGTGGACTAACCGCGTCCCACAGACTTTGCCCACAGAGTGCGCGCAGAGTTTATTATCCATCCGCGAAGCGTAGTTCCAGCATCTTCAAATCAATCACGGCTCCTGCTCCTCTTAAGAAATTCATGCCAAGAATACCATTGATGCCAAACCCATAGTCCAACCCGCCAACTTCGATTTCAAACGCACACCAGCCCAGTGGCGTTCACCGATCTCCAGTTCGGCGCGCCCCGTATGGACAAAATAGAATTCGCGTAGTGGGTACTGCTGGTGTAGGCGGCGGTAACTCTGCAACGCGATTGACCCATCCGGGCAGACTTCGATCACGGCAATGCGATCGAGAATGCGTCGCTGGTTTTCGCTGTGTGCTTCCAACGCCTCGATCACCAACCATTGTGTCTGATGCACGGCGCGTACATCAGACCATTTCATGAGCAACCTCCATCACACGGCTATTGCACCTTCCCGCTATCCAACTCATCCCGCACGGTGCGATACAGCGACTCGGCCTTCAATTCCTTTAACGAGTAGCACGGCGCCTCCAGGTGATCGGCCAGTTTCTGCGCCAGGCCCTGATCGAAGGCGGGATGCTCCATGTTGATCAGCACGGTGCGCACTTTCAACTTGCAGATTTCCTCGCACACCCGATAGGATTCTTCCTGCGCCGGCAGGCCGCTTTGCGAGACGTTGCCGGCCCCGTCGGTAAGGATGATAATCAGCGGCGCCACGTCGGGATGAATACGCAGCTCTTGCTGCAAGACGAGATGGGTCAACGTCAATCCCGCCGACAGCGGCGTTTTGCCGCCCACCGGAATATCCCGCAAAGCCCGGCGGGCCAGATCGATCGAGTTGGTCGGCGGCAGCACCAGCCGGGCCTGATCTTTCTGAAAGACAATCAAGCCCACCCGGTCACGCCGTTGATAGGCATCGGTCAGCAGCGACATGATCGCCCCTTTGGTGGCCTGCATGCGTTCGGCCACCGCCATCGACCACGACGCATCGACGACGAACAAGATCAGGTTGGCCGTCTTGCGGACGCGCACTTTCTTCTGATAATCGTTGCGTTTGACGCGTAGCGCGGGGCCATGCGCTTCTGCAGATTTGCGCTGCTTTTGAAACGGCGCGGCCGCGCGCAGCGTGGCATCGAAAGCAAGGTCCTGGGGATCGCCGGGAGAGGGTCGGGCCTGGATGTAACGCCCGCGTTTGCGATCGGTCTTGCTGGTGGAGCGGCGACCTGAGGCGCGCCGCGCCAACTGATCGAGCGGAGTGTCCAACTTGCGGACTTCAAACGTGTCGCCGATCGGAACGTTGTCTCCGCCCTCCCACCAATAGGCATCCTGCTGACCTGTGGTCTGCGTCTTGGTGCGCGCGTCGCTCTGCCCGAAGTCCGCGGTATCTTTAACCTCGCCTTCGGGGCTTACCGTTTTTTTTTGGTGGCGCCTTCTTCACCGGCTTCGTCCAGTTCGGCTTCATCGCCGCCGGGGAATTCACTCTCGGCCTTCTCCAGCCGTTCGCTCAAATCCTGCGCCGAGATCGAGCCGTCTTCCTGGAAGGGTTGCCGCTTCAAGCGGTGCGGCAAAGCGAGTTCTGCCGCCAGGAGAATGTCTTCTTTGGTAATGTAGGTGCGGCCCTGGAACGCGGCATGCGCGCGCGCGCCTTTGAGGATGACGAGATCGGCGCGATGTCCGTCCACCCCTAATCCGCCGACGAGTCCCGCGATCGAGGCCAGATCGCTCTGGCGATATTTCACATCCCCCAGCAGCTTCCGCGCGCGATCAATCTCGTGGCTCAATTGCTGTTCGTGCGGCTCCCACTCTTCGCGGAAACCTTCGGGATCGCTTTCGAATTGCAGATTGCGTTCCAGGATTTGCATCCGCGCCATTTGATCGTGGATGCCGGTAATATCGACGGCAAACGCAAACCGATCGAGCAGCTGCGGGCGCAGATCGCCTTCTTCAGGATTCATGGTGCCGACGAGGATGAAGCGCGCCGGGTGGCTGAACGAAATCCCTTCGCGCTCGACCACGTTCACACCCATCGCTGCCGAGTCCAACAAGAGATCGACCACGTGATCGTCGAGCAGGTTGACTTCGTCGACGTAGAGCAAGCCGCGATTGGCAGAAGCCAGCACGCCCGGCTCGAAGCGGCGAATGCCTTTTTGAATGGCCTGCTCAATATCGAGCGTGCCCACGACGCGATCTTCCGTGGCGCTCACGGGCAGATCGACGAACTGCGTGCGGCGCTTGGAATGAGGCAAATCATGCCCCCCACTCTTGGCCGCGCGTTCACGACATTCCGTGCACCACGCTGTTGGCTGAGCGGGATCGCAACCAAAGCGGCATTCCTGCACTACCTCGATCTCAGGCAGCAGCGCCGAAAGGGCGCGCGCCGCCGTGGATTTGGCCGTGCCGCGCTCACCCCGAATCAGCACGCCACCGATCTGGGGGTAGACCGCGTTGAGAATCAACGCCCGTTTCATTCGTTCCTGGCCGACGATGGATGTAAAGGGAAAGATATTGCGCATGATTGAAGAAACTAACCTCACAAGTTATGCCACCAATTGGCATGGTGGAAAAATGCTGTGTTACTGATTACGACCAATCAGGCTTTGACTTTCGTCTTGCGCTTCTTGGACATTAAAGGGATCAAGCAGCGCAATGCTGCGTTGACCGACGCGGAATCAGGAAAGTATTCGCGCACATCCGGCTCCAGCAGCACGACACCATCTTTGAGCTCGAAATGCTGCACAACAGTCGTACCATCTTCACGCTGGATCTTGACCGTATGCCCGGCACGATAAGCCTGATAGTATTTGCCGCGCACGCCGCCGTCCATGCTAGCGAGATCATATTCGGCTCGCATCTCTGCCAGCTTCTTCGATGGTTTGCGTTGCTTAGAAGTTGCCTTGCTCATAGATTCTCCGCGAACAGTTCCATGATGATTATACCCCCAACCCGCAACCCTACCAATCACTTGGGCCACAGTTCTCACAAAGCCGCTCGCGTCGCACTCTGCGCTGTGTGCCGAGAACAGTGGCTAGAGCAGTTTCCAAGTTGATTTACGACATCACGGCACATCGTCATTCCCGCGTGCGGTCGCCCAGCGTGCCGCCAGGCACCGGTGGAGCCTGGGAACGGCATAGCGGGAATCCAGAGGCCCTTACGGGAGCACCGCACCACATGTGTCAGAGCCGAGTGTCAACCGTGAACCTGGATGCCCGATACAAGCACTCGGACATGACGAACCCGTAAACCAAACTGGAATTCGCTCAAGAGCATGCCATGCTGCAAAACTCAATCGATGCCAACAATCTCATGAGAACCCATCACCCAGTCTTCTTAGGTAACGATTCCGTTTCTGCCTGTTCCACGAGTTGCGCATACCAAAGCACTTTGCTTTGTGCCTCTAGCGCTGCACGGTCTTGTGTCCACCCGAGCTCTGCCACTGAGTCCAAATATTCTTGAGGCAACTCATGTTCAATCGTTCGCCAGGTTTCAAGAGTGTCACGTAATAGCACCACTCTGCAGTCATCCCAAGTCAAACCGGTGAGCTGTTCCATTTTTTCAATCAGCTGATCGGCTGGCCGCTCTTTATGATGTTCGAAGAGAAATAGCTCTTCCTGGCATCCTTCACAAATGGGCTGATCAATCAGTATGGACGCATAGAAGACTTCGTCCACATGATTGACACACAAAGGGCATCGATAATCTTGAGGGACAGCAATCGGTTGTTTCATCTTTGTCTAAAGCACTACCTGGGCAATGACTGTAAATCGATCGGTGCGGTGAAGTCCAGCGAGAGCGGTGTAACGGAGACCAGATGATCGACGCGCACGGCCCACACGTCCGAATCACGCTCGACGTGATCGAAGGTCTTGAGGATCACGTAGCCCATCGGGCCGGGATCATCCGGGCGACGGCGGTGCGGCTTGACGGGGGTAAAGTAGCGCACCTGGCTCAAGCGCGTCCAGCGCCATTCGGTCTGCGGTGTAGCTTGCGTGGGAATTTCGATCTTGAGCATGCGCGTCTTAGGTGGCAGCCCCTGCGACAACACGCGCTGCGCAAAGACACGCAAAAAGTATGCCGCGGTCGAAAAGTCCAGGTGATCCGCCAGACTCAGGTAATGCTCCGGATCGGTCTCCAGCGAGATCGCAATCGACGGCACGCCGAATGATCCGGCCTCCATGGCCGCACCGACCGTGCCGGAGACCGACACACCCTCGCCCAGATTCTCGCCATAGTTGATGCCCGACACGACGAGGTCCACCGGCCGTTCCGCTATCTCGAACAGGCCGTGTTGCACTACCTGCGCGGGTGTCCCCTCGACGGCATAACCGGTCGTCACGCGTCCGTTGATGAGGATATCCTGGGGAAAGATGCGTCCCTCGGAAGTGGGCGGCATCGATCGGCCTGTGCCCGATTGTTGAATCGTCGGTGCGCAGATCAAGACCTCGCCCAGCGGATCGCAAGCCTCGGCCGCGCTGTGCAGTCCTTTGGACGAAATTCCGTCGTCGTTCGTGATGAGAATCAGTGGTGGTTGAGTCATCGGCAGTGCAGGATGAAGAAAGTGACAAGTCGCATTGGAAGGCTCCGTTTGGTGCGCGCTGCATGATACCAGTTAAGCAGGGCTCTCGCAAGCGCTTGACATTTACCCGCAAGCCAATTAAGCTCAGGTCGCATCCTCGTTGTTCATGGCACATTGTTCATGGTTCATTCCCAGGAGGTTCCTTGGCTCGTTTCCCCTTTATCGCCATTGAAGGCGTCATCGGTGTCGGCAAAACCACATTGGCGCGGATGCTTGCCCCAGAGTTGGGCGGCGAGGCCCTGCTCGAAGTGTTTGAAGAGAATCCCTTCCTCAGCGACTTCTATGCCGATCGCGCCCGCTATGCGTTTCAGACCCAGATCTTCTTTCTCCTCAGCCGCTATCGCCAGCAGCATCAAGCGGCGCCGGCGGCGTTGGCGCGCGGCGCCTTGTTCAGCGATTATACCTTTGCCAAGGACTCGCTCTTTGCGCACCTCAACTTAAGCGGCGACGAGTTGACCGTGTATGACAAACTGCATACTGCGCTGGCGGAAAAAATTCCCACGCCGCATCTGCTGGTCTACCTCCGCGCCGATCTCGACACACTGCTGGCCCGCATCGCCATGCGCGATCGGCCTTACGAACGCGGCATGGATCGCAACTACATCGACAGCCTGCGCCTGGCTTACGAGGGCTTCTTCACCGCCTACACGGCTTCGCCCCTGTTGGTCATCGACACGAACAACCTCAACATCGTGGCCGATCCGCGCGCTTATGCCGATGTGCGCGAACGGATTCGCTCGGCCCTGAGCGGCACGTTTCAACAGGCGCTATTACAGGTTCCCGCCGAAGCGCTGGCCGCCCCCAAAATCGTCGACGCGACGCCCGTCAGCCGCGACGCGCGCACGCTGCGCGATTTTGCCACGCTCACCCAGGCAATCGGCAACCTGGGCGCGCTCCTGTCCGACAACGCCGATCGGGCTTCAGTGCGTGATGCACTTTCGATCTGCCGGCAGCGCCTGACGCACTTGGCCGAAGCCACCGGGGTCAAGCTGGAAGAATAAATCATGACTAAACATTTCATCGCCATCGCCGGCAATATCGGAGTCGGCAAATCCTCGCTCGTCGGGTTGCTGGCCAAACGGTTAGGCTGGACGCCGTTCTACGAAGCCGTGGACGAAAATCCCTACCTGACGGATTTCTATCAGAACATGCGCTCGTGGAGTTTCCACTCGCAGGTCTTCTTCCTCTCGAAGCGGCTGCGCCACCATCGTGCTTTGCTCGACCATCCCGACAGCGTCATCCAGGATCGCAGCATCTACGAAGATGCCGAGATCTTCGCCAAGAATCTCTATCGGCAGGGCAACATGTCCGATCGGGATTATGGCACTTACCGCGAATTGTACGAAGTCCTGACGTTGTATCTGCCCCCCCCCGATCTCGTCGTCTATCTACGGGCCAACACCGACACGTTGATCAAGCGCATCACGCAGCGCGGCCGGGAATACGAACGCGACATTTCGCCCGATTATCTGGCGCGGCTCAATGTGCTCTACAACGAGTGGATCGAAACCTTCACCCTGTGCCCGGTGCTGACCATCCCTGCCGATCAGCTCGACTATGTGCACGAAAACGGGCACCTGGACATTGTGACGTCGGTGATCCTCAAACGGCTGGAAGGCAGAGAAATAGTGATGTTTGACTAGCGGCGCGGCCAGTCAGCCGGTAACGTGAAACCTCGGTGAAACTTCCCTCGAAGCATTGCAATGCCGGGTAAATAGCTGTATATTGCGCGCCACGCGATACTCAAAAGGCGGCATACGCGTCGAGGTGAAAGACGGCGCGTATGCCGTTCATCTTTGTCACATAAGGAGACAAACATGAACGTGGGGAAGCATTTTCTTTCACCCAAACTGGAAGTCCGCGCACTGCCCGACAAGGGCGGGTTTGGCGTCTACGCCCTTGAAACGGTGGCCGCCGGCGAAATCGTCTCCGTCTGGGGGGGCTACATCGTCACTGCCGCACAACTGGAAACGCTATCGCACGAAGTCCAGCAGCACACCGTCCAGATCGAAGAGGGTTTGTACTCGGCCACGATCGGCGGCGCAGAAAGCGCCGACTTCATCAATCATTCGTGCGATCCGAACCTGGGCCTGCGCGGGCAGATCACGCTGGTCGCTTTGCGGGACATCGAAGCGGGCGAAGAGGTCTGCTTCGATTATGCGATGACCGACTGCACCCCCTACGATGAATTTGAGTGCCGCTGCGGTTCAGCCAACTGCCGGGGCACGGTGCGCGGTGAGGACTGGAAGTTGCCGGAACTGTGGGCTAAATATGCGGGGTATTTCTCGCCCTATTTGCAGCGCCGCATCGATCGGCTGGCGCAAGACCAGGGGCTGGTGATCATGCCGTTGGGTGTTAGCACACCCGCCTGGTCGATCACGCCGAGGACGTTGGTGGAAGTTCCGCGCCGACGACGTTAAGCGCTTTAGTTCATTCAAGAGAAACACCCTGACTCGTACGACTGAGTCAGGGTGTTCGTGTTTCTGAAGCTATGCGGCGAAACGAATATCAGCGGTACTGCGCGTAACTTTGCCCAGATACAGCCACGAAGCCTGCCGCAGAGTCATCGCCTGATCAAACTCGGTCAGCGCCGCGATGCCGTCTGCCGGAATGACGATGTTGAACGAGCGCAAGCCGGCGGAGGCCGCCGTGTGCAGTACGCAGATGTTGGCCACCGTGCCGACGATGACGAGCTGCTGCACGTGCCAGACCCGCGTCAGGGAATGATCGAGCCACGTGCCGTAAAAGCCATCGTAACCATTCTTGGGGCAGATCAAATCGTCGGGACGCGGCTTCAACTCTGAGATGATCTCCCAGCCCCACGTCCCCACCCGGCAATGTTCCGGCCAGATGCTCCACTCCGGGTCGCCCACCAGATGCGAGTCCTGCGTGTAGGCCACGCGCACGTTTTGCGCCCGCGCCCGATCGAGCAGCGCCGCCAGCCGCGGCACCATCACGTCGGCGGTTTCATTCGCGAGTGCACCGCCCGGCTTGACGAAGTCGTTCTGCATATCGACGACGATCACGGCGGAGGACGCGGCAGGCAGTTCGACCTCAGGTTGGTAGGTGATCTCCGGAACTTCGACGGTTTTGCCTGGGATGAATGGAACGGTCATGTGCTCCTCCTGAAAGTCTTCGTCACTGCGAGCGTTTTCCAGCGAAGCAGCCTCATTAGATTAAGACGAGATTGCTTCATCGCAGACAACGCTCCTCGCAACACCTGCACCCACCGCAGGTGCGGTGTGACGCGCTAAGCGCTGTTGGCTGCCGACTCGATCAAGCGCTGTTTCAACTCCCACAGGCGCTGCGTCAACGAGACGTGATAGATATGCGGATTCAATAAGCGGCGCACCCCGGCATCAAGCCGGTTCATATCGGCTTTGCGCTGCACGCGCATCGCTTCAATGGAAGGCAGCTCATACACCAGCTGTCCATCTTTCAACACATCGATCAACAGCGGCTCAATCTCTTGAATATCCGCTTGCTGCAAGGTGCGATAACGAGCGTGATCGGATGGATGATGCATCACGATCTCCGGCAGCTCACGCGGGTCTTCGTCGTCCAGACTCAACAGATCGGCCGTGGCTTTGCCGCGTCGATCGTAAATGCGCCAGATGAGTTTGTGGCCGGGATTCAGCGTCTTGGCCGGCGATTCGGAAATCTTGATCGCCGGGATCCAGCGATCGGCTTGTTGCACCGCCACCAGCTTGTACACGCCATCGAGTGCGGGATCGCCCGCCGACGTGATCAGATTGGTGCCCGCGCCATAGACCAGCCGAGTGATCACCGCGTCGGCGTCGAAGCCGTTGTGCGGTGCACTATTGTGCACAGCTTCGTCTTGAATCTGCGCGATGATCTGCATGATGACGAGCTCATCCAGTTGATTGGACAGCACGATCTTCGTGTCGGGGAAACCGGCGGCGTCCAACATCTTCGCCGCTTGAATGCTGAGATGCGCCAGGTCGCCTGAATCGAGGCGAATCCCGACCGGCTGATGTCCCTTGCGTTTCAATTCTTCAAAGACGCGAATGGCATTGGGAATACCGCTCTCCAACGTATTGATCGTATCGACGAGCAGCAGGCAGTCGTCGGGATACAGCTCAGCGTAAGCGCGAAATGCGCCGAGTTCGCCCTCGCCCAGCGCCATGAAAATCTGCACCAGGCTGTGCGCGTGCGTGCCCTTGGGCGGGTAACCCAGCGCATGCGAGATGCCGACGTTCGACGAGAAGTCGGCCCCGCCGATGAGGGCCGCGCGCGCCCCGGCATTCGCGCCGTTGCCCTGCGCGCGCCGCATGCCGAATTCTAAGAGCAGTTGTCCGCGACCGCTCTCGTGGATGCGCGCCGCCTTGGTGGCGATGAGCGTTTGATAGTTGAGATGATTGAGCAGCGAGCTCTCAAGAATCTGCGCCATCGCCAGCGCCCCCTGCACCACGGTCAGCGGCACGTTGGGGTGCACGACGCGGCCTTCGGGAACGGCACTCAGTGAGAGCGTATCGAAGTTGCCGTTGGCGCGCAGCCAGTGGAGAAAGTCGTCCTCAAACACCCGCTGTCCCGTTGCACTGCGCTGGCTGCGCAGATAGGCGATGTCTTCGTCGCGACAGCGCGCGGACTGCATCCACTGCAACAGCGATTCGAGTCCGGCGTTGACACAGTACCCAGCCTTATGCGAACCGTAATCGGGATAGCTGCGAAAGAAGTGCTCGAACTGCACGACGGTTTCGTGCAGACCCTGGCGGAAGTACAGCTGCGCCATGGTGAGCTGGTACTGATCAGTGAACAGGATGCCTTCGGCGGTGGCGTGATCGAATGGGTGCATAAACTGAGTATAAGACGCGTTGCGCCTGCCGTCAAACACAGTTTCGGAGTTGCCGGGCAGGGATACAACGCAGCCACTCAGTCGGCGTGCGCTCCATTAAATTATGAGTAAATGATGAGAAGGCCTTTCGGCCTGTCATTTTGGCGCTTCCTTGTGCGACGTATTTATAGAAATCCAGAAACAGTGGATAATCTATTCAGTCAAAAAAATCCAGTCAAGGGGAGAATAAAATCATGAAATACCTAGTGCTGATGTACGCAAACGATTCGGAAGCGCCACAGACCGAGGGAGAACTGCAAGCGATACAGCAGGCCTGGTTTACCTATATGCAGGAAGCACAAACCGCCGGCGTGCTGCTATCGAACGGCGGAGTTGCTCCCGGCGCTAACGCGACGACCGTGCGCGTGCGGAATGGCAAGCCCTTGATCACCGATGGCCCCTTCGCCGAAACGCACGAGCAGTTAGGCGGATACTCCGTGATCGAGTGCGCCGACCTCGATGAAGCGCTACGCTGGGCAGAGAAGATTCCCACCGTCAAATACGGCTCGATTCAGATTTGCCCCTTGTGGGCACCGGGATAACCAGATCAGGTCCGGGATGACGGCAGCCACCCAGATCGAAACAACTTTCCGTGAAGAACACGGACGGGTGTTGGCGGCGCTCATTAGCCAGCTGGGCGATTTCACACTGGCCGAGGATGCGCTGCAAGATGCGCTGGTGAATGCGCTGGAACGCTGGGCCGTCGACGGCGTTCCACGCAACCCCGGCGCGTGGTTGATGACGGCCGCCAAGCGCCGGGCCATCGATCGGCTGCGCCGCGCGGCTACGCAGGAGCGCCATACCGTCATCCTGGATTCCGGCGAGATGGAAGACGAACCCGAGATGAACGACTCACTGCCCGATGAGCGCTTGAAGTTGATGTTCACCTGCTGCCATCCTGCGTTGGCACTGGAAGCGCAGGTTGCGCTGACGCTGCACACACTCGGCGGCTTATCGACGCCGGAAGTGGCACGGGCATTCCTCGTTTCAGAGCCGACGATGGCGCAGCGGCTGGCACGGGCGCGCAAGAAGATCCGTGACGCGGGCATCCCTTATCGGGTGCCACCCGCCGATCTGCTGCCCGAACGGCTCGAGGGACTGCTGGCCGTCATTTATCTGATCTTCACCGAAGGCTACGTTTCAACCAGTGGCGATTCGCTCACCCGTCACGAACTCTGTGAAGAAGCGATCCGTTTATGCCGCGTGTTGGTCTCGCTGTTACCACACAGTGCCGAGGCGCACGGTTTGCTGGCGTTGATGTTATTGCATGATTCGCGCCGTGCGACGCGGCTCAATGCAGCAGGCGAACTCGTGTTGCTTGATGAACAGGATCGCGCCCGCTGGGATCAGGCAAAAATCCGCGAGGGGGTGGCCATTCTCGATCGCGCGCTCACCCTCAACGATCCGGGACCTTATCAGGTACAAGCCGCGATCAGTGCGCTGCATGCCGAAGCGCCGACCGCCGAGGCCACCGACTGGCGTCAGATCGCCGCGCTGTATGACACCTTGGCGGCGATGACGCCGTCGATGGTGGTTGAAGTAAATCGCGCCGTGGCGGTGGCGCTGGCCTATGGCGCATCCGTAGGGTTGCAGCGCTTACTGAACCTTGAAGATCAAGCGGATAGCTATTATCCCTTTCACGCCGCGCGGGCCGATCTGCTCCGCCGAACCAATCAGCGCGAGGCGGCCGCCGAGGCCTACGAGCAAGCCTTGGCCTTATGCGGCAACAACGCCGAACGTGCTTACCTGCAACATCGGCGCGATGAGATGTTGCAATATCCAGCGACGAGGTAATCAGTTAGCATGGAAGAATACTCAGTCAAGCCTATTGGTTACATTCGATCTACACTCAAAGACTTAGACGCAGCTCCAAAGTTTTATACCGAGTCAGGCGCACCCCACGCGCGCCTTGAACTGATCGCCGCTTACACCGACGGATTGGATCGCGTCTCGGCAAATCAAGACATCATCGTCATTACTTGGCTGCACTTAGCGCAGCGTGATGTCTTGAAAGTCCATCCGCAGGGAAATCTGGCCAAGCCTTTAACGGGCGTCTTCTTAACGCGCTCGCCTGATCGACCCAATCCGTTGGGTCTGCATCGTGCCAAAGTTTTAGCCGTCGAGGGCCACAACTTGCTCATCGGCCCGATCGAAGTCATCGATGGCACACCCGTCCTCGACCTCAAGCCGGTGGTCGAAGAGGCGCAGGATTTTTAGCGGCAACTTTTATCCGGCATTAGTCACTTACCTAAAACATACACCATGAGGAGGATTCAATGAACACTCAGGAGAAGACACAGAAGTCCACCACACGTGCCCTGGCGGGCAGTGCCAGGGAGCGCGCAGCAAGTAGCAAGAAGTCCCAGGGCTTCTCGGCCGAGGAAAAAGCCGCCATGAGGGAGCGCGCCAAAGAACTAAAGGCCGAAGAGCGGATGAACAAGAACCGGGCGGAAGGGGAACGCGTCCTGCTCGCGGCCATCGCCGCGCTGCCGGAACCGGATCGCAGCATGGGCAAGCGGCTCCATGCGATCATCACCACCAGCGCGCCGGCCCTCGCGCCGAAGACCTGGTATGGGATGCCCGCGTATGCCAACGCGGAGGGCAAGGTTGTCTGCTACTTTACACCTGCGTCGAAGTTCAACTCGAGATACGCGACGTTCGGCTTTAACGACGATGCGAACCTCGACGACGGCGCCCTGTGGCCGACCTCCTTCGCGCTGAAGGAGTTGACGGCGGCCGCCGAGGCGAAGATCGCCGCGCTCGTGAAGAAAGCAGTGAGTTGAGGAGAGTACATGCCACAGGAATACATCGAAATTCACGGCGCACGTGAAAACAACTTGAAGAACGTCTCAGTGCGGATTCCCAAGCGCAAGATCACCATTTTTACAGGTGTATCGGGCTCGGGCAAATCGTCCATCGTGTTCGATACGATAGCGACCGAGTCACAGCGTCTGCTGAATGAAAACTTCAGCATGTTCGTGCGGAATTTTCTGCCGAAGTATTCCCAACCCGACGCAGACGCCATCGAGAACCTGAGCATGTCCATCGTGGTCGATCAGAAACGGATGGGTGGCGGTTCACACTCGACCGTGGGCACGGTCACCGACATCAACACCATCCTGCGCCTGATGTTTTCCCGCATCGGACAACCGCACGTGGGGACCTCTAATGTGTTCGGTTTCAACGACCCACAAGGGATGTGCCCGAACTGTCATGGACTGGGGCGCAAACTGGACGTGGATTTGGCTAAGTTTTTGGACACATCCAAATCCTTGAATGATGGGGCGATCCTGTTCCCCGAATACGCCGTGAATAGTTGGTACTGGAGCCAGGTCATCAGCACTGGCTTGTTCGACCCCGCTAAGAAGTTGTCCAAATACACCAAGAAGGAAATGGACGATCTGTTGCACAGTGAGCCCAGGAAGATCAAGACCAAGGTCGGAGCAAAGGATTTCAACATGACCTTTGAGGGCATCGTCGCCCGCTTTACGAACAAATATATCAAGGGCGATTTGAAAACCAAATCCGAGCGGACTCAAAAGACGGTGGAGCCTTTCATGACGATGGGTCCATGTACCCTGTGTAACGGCACCCGTTTGAGTCAGGAAACTTTGAAGTGCAAGATCGACGGCTACCACATCGCCGACCTGACGGCCATGGAAATCCCTGAATTGATCGAAGCCGTGAAAAAGATCAAAGAGCCTGCCGCCGAGCCGCTGGTCAAAGCGCTTCTGGAGCGTTTACAGCACCTCGTGGATATCGGGCTGGAATATCTCAGCCTCAGTCGTGAGACCGATACATTATCGGGCGGCGAGTCACAGCGTGTGAAGATCGTCAAGCATCTTGGCAGCAGCCTGACGGATGTGATCTATATCTTCGATGAACCCAGCATCGGCTTGCATGCGCGGGATGTTCATCGCATGAACGAGCTGCTGCAAAAACTGCGGGACAAGGGCAACACGGTCATCGTCGTGGAGCATGACCCGGACGTTATCAAAGTGGCGGATCATGTGGTGGACGTAGGCCCGCAGGCGGGTCCGCAGGGAGGCGAGATCGTTTACGAAGGCAGCTACGCCAACCTGCTCAAGGCCAATACGTTGACCGGCCGGCACATGCAGCAAGCCATCCCGTTGAAGGATTCGTTCCGTAAACCGACCGGCAAATTGCCGATCAAGAATGCGCAGGTCAACAACCTGAAGAACGTCAGCGTGAACCTCCCGACGGGCGTGCTGACCGTGGTCACAGGTGTGGCGGGCTCGGGCAAGAGTTCGCTCATCAATGAGGTGTTTCAACAGCAGCATCCCGAGGCGATTGTGATCGATCAGGCGGCGGTCGGCGTGTCGAGCCGTTCCAATCCCGCTACGTACACCGGCATCCTGGACGACATCCGCAAGGCATTTGCCGCGGCGAACAAAGTACCAGCTGCGTTGTTCAGCTTCAACTCGAAGGGCGCCTGCGAGAACTGTCAGGGACTTGGCGTGATCTACACCGACCTGGCATTTCTCAACGAAGCCAAGACGCCGTGCGAGGTCTGTGGTGGCAAACGCTTCAAGGATGAAGTCCTTGCGTACAAACTCAATGGCAAATCCATCAGCGATGTGCTGGCGCTGAATGTGCAACAGGCGCTCCAATATTTCGAGATCAAAGAGGTCGTCCGCAAACTGCAAGCCATGAGCGATGTGGGGCTGGACTATCTGGGGCTCGGTCAGCCGTTGAGCACGCTGTCGGGCGGCGAATGTCAGCGCATCAAACTCGCCAGCGAACTGCACAAAAAGGGCAGCATCTACATCATGGACGAACCGACGACGGGCCTGCACCTGTCCGACATCGGTCACCTCATGCAAGTCATTGACCGTCTCGTGGACACCGGCAACACGGTCGTGGTCATCGAACACAACCTGCACGTCATCAAGAACGCCGACTGGATCGTTGACCTGGGTCCCGAAGGCGGCAGTAAGGGCGGGCAGGTCATGTTCGAGGGCACGCCGCGGCAATTGCTGGATTGCACCCAATCGCTGACGAGCGCGTACCTGCGTCATTAGAGCGAATTCCAGTTTCATTTACGGTATGGTCATTCCCGCGAAAGCGGGAATCCAGCGCAAAAACCTGGACACCCGCTTTCGCGGGTGTGACGTGAACCCGTAAACCAACCTGGAAACTGCTCTAGGGTTACGGGCTGACTTGAACTGGGGTTGCAAAGGCCGCTCGATCTCGGAGATCAAGCAGATAGCTGTTATCCCTATCACGCTGCGCGGGCCAATCTGCTGCGCCGCACCTATCAACGCGAAGATCGCCGCGCTCGTGAAGAAAGCGGTGAGCTAAAGGCAGAGCCATGTCGACAATCCGTTTTGAAACAACACCATTTAAAGTCGGCGACTGGATCATTCTCAGGCTGCCCCAGAGCGCGAGCGCCAAGCTTCCCTCGCGCGGTATGGCCTTGGTCGAGGGAACGATTAACGGGTTCCGTTCCAAGATCGTGCTCGAACCGGACGGCAAGGGAAGCCACTGGTTTGAGATCGACCCTGGACTGTGTGAAGCCGCAGGCATAGATGCAGACAATACGGTAACGATGGTGGTTGAGCCGGTTAAAGAGTGGCCGGAGCCCGAGCTACCGGCGGATTTGAACAAGGCACTAAAGTCCGACCCGCGGGCGAACGCCCTGTGGGTGAAGATCACACCCATGGCACGCTGGGACTGGCTCCGCTGGATACGGGCGACCAACAATCGGGAAACGCGCAGCCATCGTATCGAGGTGGCAATGTCGAAGCTGAGGTCTGGCGAACGCAGGCCATGTTGCTTCAATCGTAACCAATGCACCGAACCAGAGGTCTCGAAAAGCGGAATACTCATTGAACCAGCGAAAACAACCAAGTAAAGATGTCCAATGGATTTTAAGGGAGAGAAGAAAGCGGTGAGCTGAGTATGAAAGCAAGTACGAATCCTTCACCAAAAGAGAAGTCCCCGTCTCAACAGATCGATGCCATCATCAAGGAGACGCGTGACTGGCGAGGTAGGAAATTATCGCAGCTGCGCGCGTTGATCAAGAAAGCCGGCCCGGCCGTGGTCGAGGAAGTGAAGTGGAAAAAACCATCCAGACCAGCGGGAGTCCCTGTTTGGTCTCATGCTGGAATCATCTGCATAGCAGATACGCTCAAGAACGCCGTGAGGCTGACATTCCCCAAGGGCGCGCAGCTGAAGGATCCGAAGAAGCTCTTCAATACGCGGCTGGATAGCAACACGGTGCGCGCCATCGACTTTCACGAAGACGACCCTGTCGCTGAGGCGGCGCTAAAGGCACTCATTCGCGAGGCCGTGAGGTTGAACACGCTAAGAGAGCGCAAGCGATAAAATGAATTTACGAGGAGATCGATGAGTTGGAAATTCCTGGAAGACCAACAGCCGGACCTGGCTGCGTTTGGATGTGAACGGCTGAACGGCAAAGTCGCCTATCTGGCGACCATCCGCAAAGACGGCTCGCCGCGTGTCCATCCCATGACGCCCATCATTGGGCAAGGCCATTTCTTTGTGTTCATGGAACCGACCTCGCCCAAGGGACACGACCTGCGGCGCGATGGACGTTTCGCCATTCACTGTGCGGTGAGTGACAACAGCGGGGCGAGTGGGGAGTTTAGCATCACCGGCCACGCGCATCTGGTCGATGACGCGGAACTACGCGCGTTGGCGGTTAGCCTGGCCAGCTACGAGCCGGCGGATCGCTACATCTTGTTTGAGTTCGACATCGAGAATGCGGCTTCGACTGTTTATACAGAGGATCGAGCCGTGCGGCACTTGTGGAAGAGAGGAATGTGACGCTGAGTAATCAGCGCAGCGGCGGCCAAGCAATGTTAAGCATTTGGGCATCTGGCGCTATATAAATGGTAGTCGTATGTGTAGCCGTATCAAATACACGAACTTGGCCTTCTTCAATCCAAGCCAGATACCGGCCATCCGCTGACCAATTCCAGCTATGATAGGATGGCTTGTTTCCTACTTTCCATATCTGCCATTGTTCAAGATCTGCGACAAATAAGCCTTGGTTCAAGCGGATTGCCACGAAATGTGCACTTGCACGCGACGCATCGGAACATTCAAAAACTGTAACATCCAGGTTTGTTTTTGGAGGATCAGTTCGTTGGCAAAGTTGAACAATAGCGGCTTGAGCATCTTCAGAGATTGCCGCTGTAGGGGTTTCGAATTTTCTTACATCAGGCAAATTCCAAATTTCTCCCGTTGTTAGCTGCAACGGCGGGCAACGAGCTATACCACTGCAACCGACGTATCCATATTCACAGATTTTGCTTCGCGTCGCTGCATCATATATATCGACGATATCACCGCCGCCTCCACTGCTTGGTCCGCAATATGCATTGCAAAAAACATATTGTCCATCTGGCGACCAGCCACACTGCGCATATCGCCCTTCCCCCATCCTTTGTGCATCACGAGGATTATCTGCGCTGAAAATGAAGGCATTAGTGGTTACGTACGCGATCCAATTAGGCCAAGGATATAGGTCATCGCGCAGATATAGAAGTCGCTTACCAGTAGGTGACCAAATTAGATCGCGTGAAGACTGCTGATCACCTGAAACCGGTGAGATTAATAAGCCTGATGGTCTGATCGAATGCTGGTTAATGTCGAATGTCCCAATTTGGTAATTTATTCCATCTATCGACCAAGCTACAGCGGCTTTTTCTCTTGCAACAGACAAAGGGCCAATACCATCTTCAATCGTCAATGTGATTGTCGAGGTTGGCTGTAGAGTCGTTTCAGGTATAGCTATTTCAGTCCACCGGGGAATAGTCCATTCTCTGCAACCGAAAAGTAAGCCTGCACACGTGATGATGACCATCCACAGAAATTTTCGACTCATGTTTATTGCTCAAGCCATTATTGGCGTAGTTTATCATAAGCCGCGTCTTCCCTCGCATTAAACACAAGACCTCGAAGGTCTTCATTCGCCAGCAGATCGGGCCAAATCATCGATCAGATCGATCGGCAGCCGCAACCAGACAGATGGCAAAAACCTTCGAGGTCTATACGTTCAAGCCGCCACGGCGTAGGTCTTCACTTCGCGGTCGAGGCGTTTTGCCAGTGCCTCTTCGGTGACATCCAGATCGCAATCCATTTGGAAGCCCAGCCAGAACTGCGGCGACATGCGGAAATAGCGACCCAAGCGCAACGCCGTATCCGCCGTGACGCTGCGCTTGCCCGCACAATCTCGTTGATGCGGCGCGGCGGCACACCAATATCCAGCGCCAAGCGATTCTGGATCAGGTTCATTGGCTTAAGAAATTCTTCCAGCAGCACTTCACCGGGATGCACCGGCTTGAGATGTTTTTTGGACATACGACCTCGCAACAAGAGTATAGGCCGCGTCTTCCCTCGCGTCAAACACAAGACCTCGAAGGTTTCCCGCGCAGCGTGCCGGCAGTGCCGGCAGGCCGGGCCTCATCAATCTCTCTTCACTGCGCGCCGCCCTCGACTCCACACCACTCCCAACACCATCATCGCTGGCAGCGCTACAGCTGTGCCGCAGAGGGGCGTACTCTTTGGCGCGCCGGTAGGAGCCGAAGTTGGTGCGAGTGCCACATTCGTTGGAGAAGCGACTGGAGTCTCAGTCGAGACAGTGGCCACGGCGCGTGTAGGCGCAAGCGTGCCGGGTGGAATGAGTGTGGCGGTTGGTCCAGAAGTCGACGTCGCTGTCGGCAAAGGCTCAGCCGTGGAAGTCGATGTTAACGTGGGCTGTGGCGTAGGCGTGAGGAAGTAATAGCCATCCGGGCCACGCTGGACTTCATTGGTAAAGACCGCGCCCAGCCACCCGATGAGTTCCTGCGCCTTCTCATTGTTGGGAGCCAGGGCCAGCGATCGGTTGAGTTCCTCTACTCCGCGGTTCATCTCTGCCATGTCTTGATCAGGATACGAATAGTAGTAGTGATTGATCAAGAGATCGGCGAAGCCCGCATGCCACAGTCCATCGTTGGGCAGCAGCGTCACCGCTTTGGCGTAGGCCTCGACGCTGCGGCGATAGAGTTCCTGCCCGCCCTCATCGGTGCGCATGTCGTGATGATAATAGAGCAGTTCTTTGTAAGCCTTCCCCAACTGTCCCCAGGCCTCGCCGTCATCGGATTGCTGCTGCACCGCTTGTTGTCTGGTCAGCAGCGCCTGCCACAGGCTGGGCCAGATCAGCGAGACTTCCAGGTTGTGTTCTGTGGTCGGTTCCAGATTCTCGAAATGCCAGCGGACTTCACGAGCGTTTAACGTGGCACCCGGCGAGGTGCGCGAGAAGCCAGTGAAGGGCGCGATGTTCATCACGCTGGCGTCATACGGCAGACGCACGATGATGTCGGCCTGCCCGATGGTGTCCTTCCAACCCGCACCGGTTTCCAGGACATAGCCAAAAGCGATGAAGACATCGGCACAGGCTCCATCGGCGATGTAAGACACTTTGATCGGTACATCCTGGCCGGGCGGAAAGATCACGTCGAAGTTGGCCCACGGCGTGATGCTGTCGCGCACCGAGGTATTGGTGGTGGCGACGGGTTGGCCGTTGACTTCCACTTTCACTTCACTAATTTCCGGGTAATGATTGGAGTATTCCGTTTGGTCATTCCAGAAACTTAACGGGAAGCGCACCGTCATCCGCTCTGCCGCGCTGCCCAGGTTACGCATCTGGAAGTTCGCCGTCACCTGCGCGCGGGCCGGGCGGGTCTTGGGATCGGCCGCCCGGTCGTAGCAGCTGCTGTAGCCGCGCCAGGCCGGACCGGGCAGAATGTCCAGCACGACGGTTTCGGACAGCATGCGCACTTGCGTCACTTCACTGCCCGGTTCAGGATTAGTGCCCGGTGGAAAATCCGGGGGGGCCACATCGGCGCGGGCCGGCAAAGAAATGAACAGCCAGCCGATCAGGCCCAGCAACAAAATCAGCGCGCCCGCAATGCCGCGCCTACCGTTCCACAATGAATTAAAAGGCAGGTTGTTCATGCTGTTCGCTCCTTGCCTGAAACGCCAGACTGCAGAGGGTTTCGAGCGCAAGCGAGCCTAGCCAAAGCATCGCTATGATTCTGAATGACGACTGCTTGCGCGGTGAACACCATCAGTATAAGCCGCACCGTTTCTCGCGTCAAACACAAGACCTCGGAGAGGTTGCCCCTCCGAGGTCTGCCTGATCACTGATTACTGACCACTGATCACTGACTACTGTTCTCTGATAAACGTGCCATTCCGCAATTCGGTCAGTGCCTGCTGAATTTCCTGTTGGGTATTCATCACGAAGGGGCCATAGGGCGCGATCGGTTCGCGAATGCGCGCACCCGCCATCAACATGAAGCGCACGCCGCCGTCACTTTGCACTTCGATGCGGTCGCCTTCGTCGAACACGATCAGGCGCACCGCCTCGATCGCTTGCTGTTCAGCGCCAAAACAGCCTTTCCCTTCGAAGACATAGGCCAACGCTTGATGCTCGCGCGGCACCGGATAGACGAACTCGGCATTGCCTTCCAGGGTGACGTCCAGATAAACCGGATTCGCGGCGATTTCTGTAACGGGGCCGCGCACCCCGTCCGGCGTGCCCGCCACTTCACCGGCCACCACGCGGATGGTAGCGCCGTCACGTTTGGCAAACGGAATCGTCGCTGCGCTGACCTCTTGATAACGTGGTTTCGACATCTTGAGCGCAGCCGGTAAGTTGACCCACAATTGAAAACCGGCAATCACCCCGCTGGGACCACGTCGCGGCAGTTCCTCGTGCATGATGCCGCGCCCGCTGGTCATCCACTGCACATCGCCGGGGCCGATTAAGCCCGCGTTACCCAGGCTATCACGATGATGCACGGAACCTTCCAACATGTAGGTGACCGTTTCGATGCCGCGATGTGGATGCATCGGAAAACCGACGATAGGACCTTCCTTTGGATCGTTGAAGGCAAAGTGATCGAAGAGCAGAAACGGATCGTATTCGTTGGATCGCTGTGGGCCGAACGAGCGGCGCAACAACACCCCCGCGCCTTCGATGACGTATTGGGGTTCGATGATTTTCGAGATGGAACGAGACATGCTTAGCCTCCCTTTAATTCCTCGCGACGCCTGGCTGGGGCATTACAAGGGTTACTCCAATCATTGTACCTGATGGATAGCGAAACAGTTGCCGACAAAAAGAATTGAGACGCCGACTTCCGCTGATCAACACGCATCAGCATCGAGCGGCGTCCCATTTGTGTTTGAATTCGAACGTGATGGTTACGGTTGTACGAAGTCTACCGCCGCCGTCATCCCCCAGCGCAGCCGCGCATCGGTATCGATCAATTTAATCTTCACGGGATAGGTGACATCGCCGCCCTTGAGTTGTGACACTGCCCCGATCGATTCGACTTCGCCCAGCAGCCTCAATTCCGGCACTGCATCGAACGTGATCTGCACCGGCTGCCCGATCTGAATCAACGGGACTTTCGCTTCAGTCAAATCGTCGGTGGCGATCAGCCAGCGGGATAGATCGGCCAGCACGACTTTGATGGCGCCCGGCGTCACGCGTTCGCCCGGCTTCAGGTTCAGCTGTGCGATGGTGCCCGCGAAGGGAGCGTGTAGCTCCGTTTCTGCCAGCGCCGTCTGCGCACTTTGCACGGCGGCCTCGGCTTGCTTCACTGCCGCCGCGAAGGTACTCTCGGCCTTGCCTTCAGCCTCGGCCTTGAGTTGATCCAGACGGGCTTGGGCGGCATCACGCCGGGCTGCCGCCGCCGCGAGCTGTGCGCCATCCGCGCGATCGATCGCCGATCCTTGCTTCAACTGATTGACCCGCGCCTGCGCGGCCTGTGCATTCATGATCGCATTGTCTAAAGCCAGGCGCGCGGTCTCCTCCGTCGTACCCAACTTCTTCGCCTCCAGCACACGATCGTATGCCGTCTGCGCTTGCTGCTGCGCATACACGCCCTGCGCTAATGCCGCTTGGGCCTGGGTTAATTCCACGCTGCGATCACGCTGCACGGCCGAGGCCGCCAGCTGGGCATTCGCCGCTTTGATCTCCGCTTCGGCTGCGGCGATCTGTTGTGGTAGATCGTTTTGGTACTTGGCCAGATTCGCCAGCGCCACGGCCCAGGCTGCCTCGACTTGCGTCACCGCGTTGCGTTGCGCCGCGCTATTCAGCCGCGCGATTACAGCACCGACTTTCACCCGATCGCCTTCTTTGATCGGAACTTCCGCCACTTCGCCGCCCACGCCGAAGCTCAACTCTACGGCTTGCCCCGGCTCCAACCTGCCCTCCGCGCTGATCACGCGCGGATTGACTGTCGCTTGCTCTTCCGTCGTTGCGGTTGGTGTCGCCGCAGCCGCCGTCGATCCGCCGCACGCGGCCAATACCAGACTCGCCAAACCCAATAAACCCACTACCATCATTTGCTTCTTCATGATTGCCAATTTCTCCTGAAAACTCTTTGCGTTTTACGCTTTACGTTTCACTCACTACGCCATCACTGGCTGCGCCTTCATCGTGGGCAATACCTTGATGCCTTCCAGATGATGATTGTCCGCGTGCTTGACCACCTGCTCGGCAATCGCCGCACGATTATCGACGATCTCCACAATCTGCCCATCGCGCATCTGTACCACTCGATCGACGTACTGCGTCAAACGCAAATCGTGTGTCACCATGACGCCCGCGCGCTGCTGCTCGTGGATGAGATTCGCGAACGTCTCCACCACCTGAAAGGCGCGCTCGGTGTCCAGACTCGCCGTCGGTTCGTCGGCCAGTACCACGCTGGGATTGTGGATCAGCGCTCGCGCAATCGCCACGCGCTGCTGCTGCCCGCCCGACAGTTGCGACGGCAGATTCTTCAAGCGTTCAGCTAACCCTAAACGCGCCAGCAAATCATTCGATCGCTCCCGGCTTTTGCGATCGAATCTGCCGTTTAAGCGCAGCATCAGCTCTACATTCTCCTGCGCGGTGAGATAGGGCACCAGGTTGTTGGCCTGAAACGTAAAGCCGATCTTCTCGCGGCGGAACTGGGCACGCTCGCCTTCATTCATCTTTGTCAGATCGTGGCCGTCGATGAA
This sequence comes from Thermoflexales bacterium, assembly GCA_030834825.1. Classification (GTDB taxonomy): domain Bacteria; phylum Chloroflexota; class Anaerolineae; order Fen-1058; family Fen-1058; genus Fen-1058. The sequence continues at coordinate 389 of JAUQXC010000144.1, read as the reverse complement.
GATGCCGCCGCTCGTCGGTTTTAGGAGCGCCGCCAGCATTGCCAGCATCGTCGTCTTGCCGGAGCCGCTCGGCCCCACCAGCGCCACGAACTCGCCCGCCTTCACAGTCAACGACACACCATCCACCGCGTTGATCGTGCCGCTGTCGCTTTTGTAAGTCTTCGTCACCGTTCTGGTTTCTAGCGCAATCGTCATGTTTATCTCCGTTCGCCCTTCTCCTTTTCAAGGAGAGGGGCCGTGGGGTGAGGGTTTATCCCAACCCCAACGCCCGCAAAGGCTCAATCCTTAACGAATACCGGACGGACACCAGACCCCCGATCGGGCCGATGAGCAGCAGCGACACCAGCGCGACCAGCGTCGTGTTCGCCTTGAACACAATCGGCACGGTC
>JAUQXC010000143.1 GCA_030834825.1 Thermoflexales bacterium | reverse complement strand
ATGCCACCTACCCACCACTCGTCACTCGGCATTTGTCACTTCAGCGCCTTCATCGTCTCACGGATGATACCCACTGACCTATCGGCCATGGCCTGCTCTTCAGCCGTGAGTTTGAGTTCGATGATCTGCTCGATGCCGTTGGCGCCCAGCTTCACCGGCACGCCAAAGCAAATATCGCTGAGGCCATACTCGCCTTCAAGATAGGCCGAGCACGGCACGATCAACTTGGAGTCGTTCAATACGGCGATAGCCATCTTCGCCAGCGCCGCGCCGGGCGCGTAATACGCGCTGGTCTTCAAGAGGTTCACGATCTCGCCGCCGCCCTTGCGGGTCCGCTCGACGAGGGCGTTAAGTTTATCGGCTGGCAACCACTCGGTCAACGGGACACCAAAGACGGTGGAGTAGCGCGTGAGCGGCACCATTTCATCGCCATGACCGCCCAACACCACAGTATGCACGTTCTCGATCGCCACGTCGAGTTCCTGTGCGACAAAGGCCGCAAAGCGCGCACTATCCAGGATACCCGCCTGCCCGAAGATACGATTCTTGGGAAGTTTGGCATGTTGGTAGGCCAGGTAGGTCATCGTGTCCAGCGGATTGGTCACGACGATAATGATGGCATTCGGCGAACGAGGCAGCGCGTGGTCGATGATATTGGTAATCACCTGCTGGTTCGCGCCCACCAAATCTTCGCGGCTCATGCCGGGCTTACGGGGCAAGCCGCCGGTGATGATGAGGACGTCGGAGTTTTCCGTGCCATCATACGAGCCGTTCGCTGTGCCGACCACGCGCGAGTTGTAGCCGATGATGGGACCGGCCTGCAGCAGATCCAGCGACTTGCCCACGGGCATCGTCTCGGCCTGGGGAATGTCCACCAACACCAGATCGGCGACATTCGCCTGCGCCAGCCACAGCGCGCATGACGCGCCGACGTTCCCTGCTCCAATGATCGAGACCTTGTTACGCATGTTGTTCTCCTTGATGTGGATAAGGTTGAGCAAATGAGCCGTCTGCTCAACGTGGCAAAAAAATGGGCTTGAGATAGGTTGTACCTCAAGCCCGTGGGCTTATGGGATGAGATATTCGGGATTGAGCGGACGATTCTGCTCGGCGTCCAGCACTTTCTTCAGCGCCTCGATCGCCACCTGCACCATCGCGTCGTCGGGTTCGCGCGTGGTGAGTTTTTGCAGGGCCAGGTTCGGCACGATGATGGCGCGCATGACCTGGTTGTCCAGATGCCGTGCCGAGAAGCGGATGAATTCATAACCGATCATCGCCAGCACAGGCAACAGGGCGATGCGCAAGACGAGGCCCCATCCGTAGGGCAGCAGGTTCAGCGGGGCAAACACGAAGATCGAGAGGACCACGACCGTCAATAGAAAAGCCGTGCCACAACGCGGATGCTGCACGGTTTGCTGCTGTACGTTCGCGATGCTCAGATCCAAGCCTGCTTCGTAAGCATTGATGGTCTTGTGCTCCGCACCGTGATAGCCGAACACGCGCCGGATGTCTTCCATCTTCCCGATGAGCCAGATGTAACCGACGAAGAGCGCCAGCCGGATGAAGCCTTCCAGGAAAGCACTGACCAGTGGGCCAAAGGTCGGCTCGATCAACGACGATAGGCCGCGCGGTAACAGTAAGAACACCAGCAGCGCTATGATCAAAGCGATGGCGGTGGTGCCCCACGCGATCGGGCCTTTGAACTCCACGCCCACCTCACCGGTCGCCACGTTGGCCGAGTACATCAACGCGCGCATGCCCAGCCCTAACGAATCCCACAACATCGCCAGACCGCGCAAAAACGGTGTGCGGGAGAGGCGGCCATTATACAGCGCCGCATTGATGGGTTCGGTGTGAATAACGATCTGTCCTTTAGGATCACGTACGGCGACGGCCAGTGCCTTGGAGCCGCGCATCATCACACCTTCGATGACGGCTTGCCCGCCGTAGTTGAAACGAGGTTGTTGAGCGGTCGGTGAATATGCCATGCCTTGATTCTACAACGTGCCCCCTAAGTGTCAAGGCAAAAACTCACGTCTCTCTGAGAAACCCGGTTTCTGTTTGCCCCATTGAAATTTTGAAGAACGTGTCTTGCGCGCTATACTAATCTGCAGGAGGACAAGATGAGACGCTCATTCTGGCTGCTTCTCGCCGCAGTGTTCTGGCTGGCTGCCTGCGCTTCACCCGCGGCCGCACCGGCCACGCAGGCCCCGGCTCAACCAGCCGAACAAAGACCCGCCGCACAACCGACCGAAGCACCCGCCGCGCCCGCACAACCTGCTCCGGCCGCCACGCTAGCGCCTTTGCCCACCGGCGTCCCGCCGAAACTCAATCCGCCGCGATCAGGCGGCGTGCTGAATCCGCCGACCAATGTGCCCACGCCGGGGAATAATCCGGCAGGGATTGAGGTCAAACGGGATTTCTGGCGGGAAGACGTATCAACGAATCGACCGCCTGCTCGTTACGATCATGCTTTTGCTTTTGAGTTTGAAGTCTACACCATGATTACATTTGGTGGTCGTGCACAGAGCACATTGGGAGACACATGGATTACTGAAGGAGCAGGCTGGTCACAGTTGTCGCCAAAAGTCACGCCGTCGCCTCGCTTTGGTGCAGCGGCTGTGTATGAGTCTACCTATCCACTAATTTTTGGAGGGCAGTCCGACAATCAATTCTTTAGCGACGTATGGAAATATAAGTCTCCGCCAAATGCGTGGGAACAAATCGCGACGACAGGAAATGCTCCCGCGCCAAGAGTCGGGGCATCGATAGGAGTAGAAACGAATCCACTTCGTGAGCCGTACCACAACCTATTGTTCGTAACACACGGCTATTCTGATCGGGCATACTTCAACGATACTTTTGTCCTCGACTTGACAACCAACACCTGGGAGGAAATCTCACCTGTTAATCGCCCATCCAAGCGCAAAGGACAAGCAGGCGCATTCGATGCTCGACAGGGAAAGCTCTTTCTCTTTGGTGGACAGGATGTTGCTGGGAATCTAATGGGGGATCTGTGGGAGCTCGATCCAGCTAAACGCATTTGGACAAAAATTCCTCCCAGCAGAGTACAGCCTTCACCGCGCTCAGGAGCATCATTGACGTATGACTTCAACAGAAGGCTGTGGCTGTTCGGTGGTGAAACGAACAACGGGATGACGAATGAACTGTGGATGTACGACATCGCCTCCAAACAGTGGTCGCTGATCGACGCCAGCAACAAGCCATCAGCCCGCAGCAGACACAAGTCAGCCTGCTCTTACGATGGCGAATCGTGCTATATCTTCGGCGGCCAGAATGCCAACGGCAACGCGCTGAACGATCTGTGGATTTACACGCCGTAACAGCTTACCCTCGCGAGGAGTGCGCTGATTCCTGGTGAGAGTCTACATTGGAGAGGAAACCATGAAACGCCCGCTCGCTTTGTTCATCGTCGTGTTGTTACTGCTGGCCGCTTGTGCGCCTGCTGCGGTGCCGACCAGTGCGCCTGCGGCACAACCGACTGCTGCTTCACGAGCAGTCACTAAGGAAGCGATCGTGACCCAAGAAGCCGCCATCGCACCGACCACCGCCCCGGCGGAAGCTCCAGCCGCAGCAGAACCCACCACCGTGGATACCCGGCCCACGCAACCGTCTGCTCAAGCGCTGCCACCTACGATAAGGCCGCTGGCCACAGCGCGGCCAGAACTCAAACCGCCTGTCTCCGGTGGCGTGCTGAATCCACCGACGCTCATTCCCACCCTGCCCGGCAACTCTTCGGTGACATCTGGTCAACCGCCGCCCGCGCCGGTATGGAGCAGTTATCGCGATCGAGTATCAGGCCTGACGTTTCAGTATCCGCGCGATTGGCCCATCTCATTCAGTCGCAGAAATAAGAGCACGGTCGAAAGCATACTCATCACTCGCGCCAATCAACCGATCACGAACAGCGTCACGATCTTGATCGATGTGCGGAAGAAGCAGGGCGATTTGCTGGCCTGGTTGGGCCGGCAGCTGCCCACTGGTTTGCTGCTCATCGATGCACAGGCATTGGAAGGCACAAACAGTTACAAGTCCTATAACGCACGAATCGGCGACCAGCAGGCCGTGTTCATTTATGCTCCGGCTCACGGCAAGATCGTTGATGTGGCAGCACTCCACACAAGCGACAAGCAATACTTCTATCAAGTGACATATCTGGGCAGCACGCCGGACAATCTGGACGACCGCGCGGCTTTTCTGCATCTACTCAACACGTTGACGCTGACGGGGACAACTTCAAGCGGAGTGACGCTGCCGACATCGGCGTTTACCGACGGGCTTGATGCGGCGAAGTGGAAATGACCCCCATCCCCGGCCCTTCCCTTGACGAGCGATGTGTGTTCGACAGGGGCAGAGAGGAATCAGACTTCCGAAGTTTTCAAAACTTCGGAAGTCTTCACTATCTGAACCTTCCACCTTCGGGATACTTCAACGCTTCTTCCAACGCATACCGATGGCGCGGCACCATCGGCGGCAGATCATTCACGTCGAACCATTGCACATCCAGAGTCTCGTAGCCATCGGGCTTCAGCTCACCGCCGACGACTTCGGCGCGAAAGCGTGCCCCGGCAATCTGTACCTGGTTGCCATCGGGATACGTGTTTGTCGCATCAGCGCCCGTCCACACGCCCACCAGCTGGGTCACACGAATGGACAGCCCCACCTCTTCAAATGTTTCGCGCATCGCCGTCCCGGCGGGTGTTTCGCCCAGTTCCATTTGGCCGGCCGGTGACCCCCACAGCTGATTGTCACCGCGCAGTCCCAGCAGGATCCGTCCGCGCTGGTCAAAGATGAGCGCACTTGCCCCCATCACAATCAGCGGTTCGTGGCCGACCAGGGCGCGCAGTTCCGGCATATAGTTGTTGGCGTGGTTCAGCAGCGGTGGATCGAAATACGGATCCGATCGGGTCTGGAGATCCCGCACCATGGCCGCATACCACGGCGGCAAGCAATCAGGTGCGTCGTTCAGATCGAAGAAACATTGCTGGATGATCTCGGACTCGTCGGTCTTGGGCTGTCCGCCGGTGATGCGGCATTCCAGCGCGAGCGTAAACTGCTGCACCTCGTCACCGTTGGGATAACGCACATCAAACTCCGGCGAAGCATACAACCCGATCATCCTCACCGGCTCGACGTGATAGCCGGTTTCCTCCAGCGTCTCGCGCTGCACGCACAGCGTGAACGATTCGCCCAACTCCAACAGGCCGCCGGGCAGACCCCACCAGTCGTCCTTAAAGTCGGCGCGCTGTTGAAACAAAATCCGGCCCTGATCGTCACGCAGCAGGGCGGTGGCATAAGCGAGGATGGTCTTGCGTGAACCAATGCGCGAACGCAGCCAGGTGATATAGTCAGTCAAAAGAACCCCTGATGAGTAACAAGTAATGAGTAATGCGTAACGAGTGTTGCATAACAAAGCAGTTTACGAATTACTCAGTACGTAGTACGAATTACGGCAGCTTCAACAACCACAAATTCCGATCGGCGCTATTCACAAACACGACCTGTTTTCCATCCGGTGAAACGCGCCAGTCGCCGTTGAGAATGTTGAGCGGTGTTACCGCGGCATCGGTCAGCTTTTGTGTCTCGCCCGTCTCAGCCTCGACTTCCCAGATTTCAAATGCCCGATCGGGCGACGAGCGCTCCGGGATGACCAACAAGTGTGAATCATCCCGCCATTGATAGGCTCCCCACACGTCGAGCCGGCGCGCACCCGAACCGTCCGTCCTTTGGACCCAGATGCCATTGCGCTCATCATCCTCGTCGAACGAAATGAAGTACGACAGCCACGATCCGGCCGGCGATATGCCAACACCGCTGATTCGTTCCACCGAGACCAGATCGACCGCCTCATTCGTGCGCAGATCAAGCACGGTCAAGGTGCGCTCGCGTGTGCTGAGCGAAGCGCGTCCCAAAAACAAAATATTCAGGCCGCGCGGCAGCCATCCCACCAACCCACCGCCGTACACCCGTGCCACTTTGACTGCATCTGTACCGTCGTAGTTCGCCATGAAAATATCGTTTTGACGCTCATCGTAAGGGCCGGAGATCGCTTCGATCTCCCACGCCACGCGACGGCTGTCCGGCGAGAATTCCAGCGCCTGCCCGTTATTCGGAATCACCCAGCGATCGCCACTGGCCACATTCTCGACAATGGTGCGGACATCGACGGGATAAGCCACCAGGCTGCGATCCGGCGAATAGAGGCCCACCCGACCGGCCAGCTGGGGGGCTAACGCTTGATCGATAGTGACGGCATACACGCCCGCCTCAATTTGCGACGCCGGTTTATCGATGAACAACACCTGCTTTGAATCCGGCGACCATGACGGCAACACACAACAACCGCCGGTCGTCAGCTGGCGCAGCTCCGGCGTGGGTGTGGGCGTCAGCGTTGGCGTCGCTGTAGGTTCAGGGGTGTTCGTTGGCCGCGTCGTAGGGAGGGCCTCCGGGGTTGCCGTACCAAGCGGAGCCCCTACCGGCTCTGGCATCATCGAACTACAGGCGGCCAGCACAAGACTCAAACCAAACAGTAGACAGGCTTGCAGCTTCATCCCTCATCCCTCCGCCTTCATCCTTACCTTCTTCGATACCAGTCCGGCGGCCACGGCGCGCGATAGTTGTTCAACAGCGGCCCACCAAACTTCGTTTCGGGCTGATCGTCAGGATACTGCCAGCGGCGTGGATCGTCGAGATCGCGCTCGAAGCCGCGCTGGAACGCGCCCACCAGCGCCAGCGAATCCCAATCGGCTTCGATGAGAGTGATCGGGTTATAGGCGGTCAGATAATCTGGGCTGCGGATTTCCAAATGCAGATGAGGTGCAGAGTGACATGTGCCGAATGAATCGCCGCTGAGGCCGACCACTTGTCCTTGCGTCACGCGATCACCCACATTCAACTTGGGTCGCTCCACAAAATGACCATACAACGCGGCATAACCTGCATCGAGTTGGAGCATGAGATTGTGCGGACGCGAGCCATGCTCGAACGCATCGACTTTTGCCACCACGCCATCGCCAATTGCTACAACTGGCGTGCCACACGGCGCTGCCAGATCAATTCCGAAATGCAAGCCCTGCCCGGCGCGATACGTCGTATCCCGCTGAAAGTAGGATCCGATCGTGTTGCCATAGCCCTGGCCCAGATACCACGTATTGGGTCCTGACGGTTCGGCAAACGGCAAGCCAAACGGCTTGCCCTCCGGGGTTTGAGCATCGATCGGGCGGGCTACCACCGCCAACACAGCGAACAGCCAGGTTCCGATCAATAACCATTTCTTCATCGCATCTTCCTCGTAACCTCGCGGAGGCTTTGAGTCTCTGGGAGGTGCCCTGATTCTATCACGCCACGCTGAATCCCTCAGCCAATGGTAGGGCAAGATTCCATCTTGCCCCGCGAGTTGAAAACTCGCGCTACAAAGTGACGCAGCACAGCAACCGGGCCTCTCCAACCAAACCTGATGCTGCTTGGCAAGGAGAAACCCGGTTTCTAAAATCAGTCACACCCGGCGCGCTCGACTACGTGACCATCAGACTAGAGCGAATTCCACTTTGGTTTACAGCCCCGCTCCCGCTGGATGGTCACATCCGGCGGCTCGAACAGCGGATGTACCCATCCGCCGAGAGCAAGAAATACCGTAAATCAACTTGGAAACCGCTCTAAAAGACTATTGGACTATTTTCCCAACGCCTTCTTCATCTCTGCCACGCTCGTAAATTTCACGCGCGGCCGGCCACAGGCCTGGCCTTTCTCCAGTTCGATGGCATCGAGGCGTTTCCAGTCGGCGTAAGACAAGTAATCGGGTTTGCGCTCGCAGATGAATTTCTCCGCCCGGGCGGCATTCGCCTGCGACGGCTGCAGGAGCGATCCCGTGGAGAAATCTTCCAGCATACACGTGACCGACTCCACCGAATCGGGTTTGTTGGTGCCGACCACGCCGCTGGGTCCACGCTTGATCCAACCGGTAGTGTACATCCCCAAAATCGGCTGTTTGCTTTCCAGATCGATCACGCGGCCGCGTTCGTTGAGGATGACGCCCCACCGCTCGTGAAACGGCACCTCAGGCAGCGGCACACCGCGATAGCCCACCGAGCGGAAGACCAATCCCACGGCGAGCTCTTCAAATTCATTGGTCGCCTTGGCACTCAACGAGCCCGTCTCCGAGGCCACCAGCGTGTTGCGCACCAGTTTCATCTTCGTCACGCCGTCACCGGTCTCGCCCAACAGTTCCACCGGCGAAACCAGGAAACGCAGTGTTAACTTACGCGGCTTGGTCAGCGACCGTTCTACGGCGTGGCTTTGCAGAATTTCCACTTTGGCTTTGCTCACGCGGTCGTCGGCGATGGAGGCCGCACTCAATTCGTCGAGTTTGGTTTCGTCGGGGCGCGTGATGAGCTCGGCCTCGGCCAGTTCGCCCAATTCTTTAACCTCCGGATTGGAGAAGGCCGCTTGCGCGGGACCACGCCGTCCCAACAGAAAGACATCCTTGATCTTGCTGCGGCTCAAGGCCTCCACCGCATATTCGGCGGCGTCGCTGGCCCACAGCTCGTCACGGGTCAGGCACAACAGGCGCGCCACGTCGACGGCCACATTGCCCACGCCCACCACCGCCGCGCTTTCCACCTCCAGGTTCCACTGGCGATCGCGATAATCAGGATGGCCGTTATACCACGCAACGAATTCCGTGGCGGGATGGCTGCCATGGAGATCCTCGCCGGGAATGCCCATGCGCCGATCGGTTTGTGCACCCGTCGCGAAAAGAATCTGGTGATAGTATTCGTTGAGATCGGCCAGCCTCACGTCTTTGCCAAACTCCACATTGCCAAAGAAGCGAAAGCGCGGGTGTGCGGCGATGTTATCGAAGACTTTGGTCACCTGCTTGATCTTCAAGTGGTCGGGGGCCACGCCATAGCGCACCAGCCCGAACGGCACCGGCAGCCGATCGAACATGTCCACGTCGATGACAAATTGCTTCTGCTTAAAGAGATGCTCGGCGGCATAAAACGCCGCGGGGCCTGATCCAAAAATTGCCACGCGCAGTGGCTGAGCTGGAGTTCCGGCAGTCATGGGATTCAGCCCTTCTCGACCCGCGTCTGCAATGTTTCGATTTCGCCCTCGTACTCGTCGAGCTGGGCCTTGACCACGTCGCCGATCGAGATGATGCCGACCAGTTCGCCGTGATCCATCACCGGCAAGTGGCGGAAGCGCCCGACCGTCATGGTCTTGGAGACGACCCGGGTGTCGTCACCGGGACGCGCGATGGTGACATTGCGCGTCATCACGCGGCTGACCGGCTCGCTGAGAGCATGGTCGTTCTGTGCCAGCAGGCGCATGATGTCACGCTCCGAAATAATGCCCACCGGGTGACCGGCACCATCAATCACCACCGCGGCACCGATGTGCTTGTCAACCAACAGCACAACGGCTTCGCGGATAGTTTGATCGGGCGTGACGGTGACGACGGTGCTGCCTTTCGTGGCGAGGATGGTGCTGATCTGCATGGGGTCTACCTCCTGAATGTAGATCGGGTTGGGTGTGTTCAATATACTGCGCGAAGTGCGAGAAGTCAAGTTGAGGAACGTCTCTCAAATCAATGACAAACGTCAACTCAGACCCACCACGCCGAACGCGGAAACACAAAACCCCCTCTCTCGCCGCACCAGCGGTTTCGAAAGAGGGGGTTGGAGAGTTGGAAGAACCAGCTCTTACTTGCGGATGGCGGGCAGGTAGACCTTTTGCCCACCCACGATGACGCGCACCGTCGCCGTGCTGGTGGCCAGGCCATCCGTTATGGAGTAGGTAAACACATCGGCGCCGGTGTAACCGTTGTTAGGCGTGTACTCGATCGAGTCACCTTTGATCACCGTCAAGCCGTGCTGCGGCGCGCCGACGCTCTGCAGGTTGAGCGCATCACCATCCGGATCCGCATCATTCGTCAATACGTTAATGGTGATCTTGGTGTTGGGTGCGGTGAGCGCGCCGTCATCGTTGGCGTCCGGCGAAGTGTTCGCGCCAGTCTTGTAGGTGCCATTGCGGCAGGACGAGAGGTCTTTCATACGATCCAAATCGAAGCTGTTGTTCCGATCACCCGGCACGATGTAGTCCAGCACCAGGTAGCTTTGGTCATAGCCGTAGCTCGACGCGTCGTCCACCCAGTAATAATAAGGCTGGAAACCATACTGGCACTGGCCGGGCCAGCGCACGTTCTGACCGTTGACTATCAGGGGGAAGCCCGCCACGCCGCCGCCCACTTCAAAGCCCGTGCCCCAGGAGGTGCTGCGCGACGATTCTTCGGTTACACCTTGCGAGTACTCATAGCTGCCCCCGGCCTGGATGGTCGCCAGGAAGCCGGCTTCAACTTCAAACTCCACACCGACACTGGCGGAACGTTCGAATGAATCCGCCTGGGCCGACTGGTTCTGCGAGTTCTGCTGCAGCGACCACTCGGCCGTAACGTTGCCCGGCCCGATGGTGCTATTCGCCAGTACATTCTCGTTGACGCCGTTCCACAACAGTTTGCCGCGCACCGGCACCCAGTGATAGCTCTGCGTGGTTACTTTGAAGATCTTGACTTCAAAGTAACCATCGTCGGGATTCAAATCGCGCGCGGAGGTGGGATAGCGATCCGGTTCAACGTGATTCGCCCCGAAGACTTGCACTTCGGCCAGTGAGAGCGGACGTGCCGTGCCCGTGTTGCGCAGCTGCACGCGCACGTAGCGGCCCGTGATCGGATTCAGCGCATGGTCGAGCGCGAGGATGGTCGTCACACGACCGCTGTTCAACGTCTGCGTGTAGGTACGCACACGACTGTCGGCAATCAGCACGTTGGGATCGTTGGAGATCGATCGGAAATCCGTGTTGGAAACAAAGACGTAGTAATCGGCCAGGCGAGCAGTGCAGCAGTCGGTGCGATTCCACAGGCGGATCTTGCTGATCGCCTGCGCTGACCCCAGATCGGTCTGCCACCACGGCGCTAGCTCATCGGCGGTGTGCGAGACGGAGTTGTGGCTGTAATTGCCGTCGAGGTTGCCGTCCACCGCGCGGGCGGCCTCTCCTCCGGCGCTGGTGGACGACTGCACCGTTTCAGTGACGCGGCGGAACAAGGCCAGGTTGGCCCAGTCGCGCGCCACCGGCGTCCACTGATATTTCTCCAGTTGATTCAAGCCGTTTTGACTGTCCCAGGCATCCAACTCGCTGGCCTTTTGCGTCAGGCCGGTTACTTCGCAGAAGCGCGAATGCCCGTCTAGATCGGCGCCGCTGATGCGCAATTGATAGCTGTAACAATTGTAGGCCGTGGTGTCATACACCACAAAGCCTTCACCGGTATTGTTCCAACCCTCTTGAATGATCTTACCCGTGATGGTGGCATTGGACCGCCGTTTACCGGCCGAGAACTCATAGCCGCCCGTGGCGCGCACCGCCGCCGAGGCCTGCGCCGGACCAAATGAACCGCCGACGCCGACGCCGAAATAGGCCGAAAAACTATGGCCGCTTTTGTTCGTCACGGCAGTCTCCGTCGTCACCGAGGTCGATCGGGCCTTGCCAACCGTACCGTATTTATCCTGATTGTCTTGAATGTTCTTCCAGTACGGCGGGACAAAGATCGCCGAAGTGAGCTGCGGCTCTTCGACCTGCTTGCACAAAATGGTGCCGCCGGTGGCGGGCGCATACACCGCCTTCAACGAATCGTCGTCCCAATCCCCCAGGCTGAGGGAAATGTTGGAGACATTGGTGCGGCCTTGCGTGCCGTCGCGCCAGGCGCTGGTGATGGTCATGCCTGCCGTCGCCGTAATTTGATCGGCAATGCGGATCACTTGCAGCAGCGAGCCTTGATCGCGGAACGCCGCCACGATGTCGGCCTGCCCATCGCGATCCAGATCGCCTGCATCCATCTCCAAGTTAAAGAATGAAGAACGGAAGTGGTTGTTGTCGCGCATGGTGTTATGCACCAAGATCGTGCTCTGCTCAGCATCCAGCGTGCGCACCACCAAGCCGCCGGGGGCTTCGAACGTGCGCGCGGCCACGATAATCTCATCCAACGCGTCTTGGTCCGTGTCGGCGGTGGTCAGTGCCAACTGCTGTGTCGCTTCACTATTCCACAGATAGTAACTCTTCTCCGCGATGGAGACGGTAGGCGTAATCTGTACTTGGTAGGTGCGCACGGCAATCTGATCGCTGAAACCAGGGTTGCTGGTGTCGTCGTGATCGTAGGCCAGCACCAATTCACGCTCGAAGTCGCCTTCCAGATTGCCGGTGGCCAGTTTGAGATTGTTGGGGTCGCCGATGGCGTCGAGGCGCCAGGTCGCCACTTCCTTCAGGTTGGTGGCCACAATGCCGGAATTGCTTTCGTTGATTGAATAGCCCCATTCATACTGCAAGACGATCATCTGTACCGCTGACTCCGCGTCTTCCCTGAATGCCACCACGACCTCACCGATGCCGTCGCCGTCAAGATCGCCCACCGTGGAATTGATCAGCATGCCGAAGGTGCGTGTAATCTGACCGGAACGCCAGAAGGCCAGGGGATTGGCCAGTGGATCCGTTGTAAAGCCACCACTGGTGTTGCCGTTGATGATGCGCACGTCCAGCGCGCCGTTCGGCGCCGTGGGTTCGGAAGTATCAAAACGGCTGGTGAGGACGATCTCACCATCGTGATTGGCATCACCTGTCACATCGCCCGCCACGGCGCGGATCTGCTGGCGCGTGACGCCGCCGCTTGGCTTCCAGAAGCTGGGCGTCAAACCGTTGCGGTGCGCTACCAGGTTATAGGGTGTCACGCTGTCGTAATACGCTTGCACAAATTCGCGCTTGCCGTCGCCGTTTAGATCAGTCGCGACACCCGTGACTTGTGTGACATTGGTCAACGTAGTGCTGATCGATCCGCCCAACCAGGTGTCTTGATGAGCCAGCGCCCCGGTGCCGGTGATCACGTCCAGCCGCGAGTAAGCTAGCCAACCTGAATTGGGCGCGGAGCCGCCGCGATAGCCGACGAAGATTTCCTTCTCGCCGCCGATGGTGAGCACCGGCCCGAAGGGCGAAGTGGCGCAGTCGATGTCCGGCTTGGCGGGCGCCGCTAAACCCGATCGGGGGGAGCTGGCCGCCTGAGCGATCGAACTGCCGTCAGCAGAAATCGTGCTGAAAATCAAAGACAGCACGCCGATCAAAATAACGAGTTTTCGTACTACAACTTTCATGATGAGCCTCCCTTGGCTGTGTAATGTCATGGACAACGATCAGACGTGGAATGAGGTGTCGTCGTGCGTGGACGCAGTCGGCACGGCTGGGGTCGCGCCCGTGAGCGTGTGCAGGAAACGGCACACATCTTCAAGCGCGGCAAAGTAAGTTCGATCGCCCGTGGCGGCACTCTGTACCGCAGCGCGCCACGGCGTGTCGGCGTCTTCACGCCAGACGCGCAGAATATAGGTGAACTGCCGCGATCGAGGAACCGGCATGTCTTCCTCCTTGAAAGCCCTGCGCTCCCTCGAATCGCACGCTCCCCCTACCCGCGCGTACTCACGGTGAAAGTGCAAGACTATTTTTGAATGGCTGGGGATAATGTACCAAAGGAGGCGTTACCAAAACGTTACCAGCTGCTATAATCCTCGCATGCCCACGCTGAACCTGCGTCTATTGGGTACCTTCGACGCACGTGCGGACGGCGAAACGCTGCCGTTCCGTTCTGATAAAATCCGCGCCCTGCTCGCCTATCTAGCCGTGGAGGCCAACCGCCCTCACCTGCGCACGACCCTGGCCACCTTATTCTGGGGCGAACGCATCGATCAAGAAGCGCTGGCCAATCTTCGCGTCTCGCTCACGCGCCTGCGTGAAACGCTGGCCGGGCTGAACGCCGATCCCCCCCTGCTGTCGATTACGCCCAAGACCGTGCAGCTCAATCTGACACCGATCAACGTCGTGCACATCGACGTGCTGGCCTTTGATGAATTGCTGGCCGCGTGTGAAACGCACGCTCATCCCGACCTTATTCAGTGCCCGGCTTGCATGCAGCGTCTGACAGGCGCCGTGGAGTTGTATGCCGGTGATTTTATGGCCGGCTTCACGTTGAGCGACAGCCCGGCCTTCGACGAATGGCGCTTGTGGCAGGAAACCACGCGCCACCACAAAGTGCTGGCGGCGCTCACCACTTTGATTGCATATCATGCCGCACGCTACGACGAAGCACGCGTGCAGCATTATGCGCGCCGGCAAATCGCGCTGGAACCGTGGCGTGAAGAAGGACATCGTCACTTGATGACGGCGCTGGCCCGCAACGGACAAATCAGCGCCGCACTCAAACAGTATGAGGAGTGTTGCCGTGTTTTGCAGGAAGAATTGGGCGTGGAACCTACGGCTGATCTGCAAACGCTGGCCGAGCAGATCCGTGCCGGGAACTTCGCGCCGGATATCGCTCCGCCCGCAACGCTGACGCGCGGCAATTTGCCGCGTCAATGGACACCCTTCTTTGGCCGCACTGAGGAGTTGAGCCAACTACAGCAGCGCTTGAATGATCCCGCTTATGCGTTGATCACCATCATCGGGCCGGGCGGCAGCGGCAAAACCCGACTGGCGGTGGCGTGCGCGGAGCGTGTGCTGGCCCAGTGGCCGCAGGGAGCATGGTTTGTGTCGCTGGCCGACATCCCGGCCGAAGCAGGTCCGGCGCTGAACATCCGCGTGATCACCGCGTTGGCCGAGGCGTTTCAACTGCGGCTCGATGGAAGCCCCTCACCCGAACGGCAGCTGTTTAACCATCTGCGCCACAAGGAGCTGTTATTGATCCTGGATAACTTTGAACACGTGCTTGACGCGGCCGGGGTCGTGCTGGAGCTGCTGCAGGCCGCGCCCCACCTGAAAATATTGGTCACCTCGCGCGAGCGGTTGAACGTACAGGCTGAAGTCGTACTGCGCCTCGACGGCTTGCCCGTTCCGACGCAGATCACTGATCCGCAGGCGGCGGGTTACAGCAGCGTGCAGCTCTTCACTGAGCGGGCACAACGATCGGGTGGCAGCTTCACACCCGATGAGAGGCAACTGCAGGGCGCGGCGAAAATCTGCCAGATCGTGGCTGGGCTGCCGCTGGCGATTGAGCTGGCCGCCGCGTTGACGACGGCGCGAACGTGCGCGGATGTTGCGGCCCAGATCGAACGCGACCTTGACAGTCTCAACACTTCTCTGCGTGACGTGCCCGCGCGGCAACGCAGTCTGCGCGCCGTGGTGGCCTATTCCTGGCAGCTGCTCTCGGCTGATGAGCAGGCCGTGCTCAATCGGCTGGCCGTATTTCGCGGAGGGTTTGACCCCGAAGCCGCCGTGTCGATTGCGGCAGCCACCCCGGGGCAGCTGGCCGCCTTCATCGACAAGTCACTGCTGCGCCTGCGCCCAGCTGGACGTTACGATTGGCATCCCTTCATTCAACAGTACGCGCGCGAGCAGTTAACGCTGACATCGGAAGAGGCCGCAGCTACCCAGGCGCGACATGCTGCTTATTTTGCTGCTTGGCTGGAACAACGCGCGAGCGATCTGAAAGGCGAGCGGCAACCACTGGCGTTGGCCGAGATCGACCAGGAGTTGGAGAATGCGCGCGCTGCCTGGCGCTGGGCAGTTGAGCAGCGCGCAATCGATCTGTTGGCACGCGGGGTGGAGGGATTGAGTTTATATTACGACATTCGCGGCTGGTATCAAGCAGGCGCAGCAGAGTTTGGAGAAGCCGCCGACAAATTGAGCGCGATCGAGAGCGGCGGCGATCAGCGGCATGCTCTGACTTTGGCGCGTGTGCTGACGCGGCAGGCCTTCTGCTGTTTCTGGCAGTCCGATTTCGATCAGGCCGAGCAGCTGTTGCAACGTAGCTTGAGCTTACTCCGCCCCTTACAGGCGCGCACCGCTTTGGCCGAGGCGCTGTACTTCCTGGGCATGAGCCAACAACGGCGAGGGGCTTATACCGAAGCTGCGCGCTACGCGCAGGAGAGCCTGGCCCTTTATCGCGAGACGGGCAATCGTTGGGGAGAAGGAGCCATACGGCATTTGTTGGGCACCTTGGAGCGTGTGCAGGGACGCTATGAAGACAGTCGCGATCACCATCAAGCCGCCGTGACGATCTTCCGCGAACTGCGTGAGCCGCGCGCCACGGCCAATGCTTTGAAC
>JAUQXC010000142.1 GCA_030834825.1 Thermoflexales bacterium | reverse complement strand
GCCTGATCGAATTCCTCCAGCTTGTACTGGTGCGTGACAATGGGCAGGAGATCGACGGCTTTGTTCAGCAGCAGGTCGTCACTGTGCTCCCAGGTGCTCCACATCTTGCGGCCGATGATGCCATGCACGGTGATGCCCTTGAAGATGACGGAATTGGCAATATCGAACTCGATCGGACGGGTGGGCAGGCCGAAAGCCACGACGTCACCTGCGTAGCGCACCAGCGAGAAGCCCTGCTGAATGGCCGTTGCCGCCCCCGACATCTCCAGCAGCACATCCACGCCTTCATTAGCCGTGACGTGCTTAACCAGCTGCACCAGATCGTTCTCACGCGGGTTGTTGGTGTAATCGGCTCCCAGGCGTTTGGCAAACTTGCGGCGATAATCGCTGATGTCGCTGCAGATGATGGTCTTTGCGCCGCGTCCGCGCACCGCTAACAGCGTCATCAAGCCGACCGGGCCGCAGCCGGTAATGAGCACGTTCTTGTCTTTCACATCGGCGGCAAAAGCCGTATGAATGGCGTTGCCGAAATTCTCGCGCAGCACCGCCACCTGCGTGGGCATGTCCGGCGGATTAACCCACGCATTCTGCCACGGCATGGCCAGGTATTCCGCAAACGTCCCGTCGCGATCGACGCCGATGATCTGGGTCTCCGGCGCCACGTGGCCGAGACCGCGCTTGTAATACTCGCCCTGATAATTGACGATGTGGCTTTCGCACGAGACAAAGTCGCCGACTTGGCGCTCGGTGACTTTGCTGCCCAGCTCGACAATGTCACCGCATACTTCATGGCCTTGAATCATGGGCACGGCTTTGACGCGCCCCTGCGACCACGTGTCCCAGTTATAGATGTGCAGATCGGTGCCGCAGATGGAGGTGGCGCGGACTTTGATGAGCACATCGTAGGGACCCAGGTGCGGGATATCGCGCTGCTGCAAGGTGAGGCCGGGTTCGCGCCCGGTCTTGACAAGGGCTTTCATGGTTGGGGTCATGGACATTCCTCTCCGAAAATGGGTTGAGATCGGCTGGATAGGCCGATCGGATTTGGGCCGAATCGAGTATAACACTCGCCACGCCGCGCGGCCATCGTCACTACGCGGATTTTTGAGGTGACGTTTGTAATTGAGCGCGACGTTGTCTGTCGCGCCGCGACGTTTGTCATCGCGCGCTGTCTAGCCTATAATGACCACACCATGACGGTAACCGCTTCCTCTGATCGACCAGCCCTGAAAGCCAGGGTGCGTGTAATTCAGCGTTTGCTGCTTAAGGCTTACGGCGAGCCGCCACGCCCGGCCTGGGCCGGGACGGTAGCCGCGCCCGTGGCGGCGCCCATGGCGGCTTCCGCTCGGTCTGAGGCGGCCCACTGGAACCCGATCGATCCACTCGACGAGTTGATCAATACGATCCTGAGCCAGAACACCAATGACGCCAATCGCGATCGGGCCTATCGCGCTTTGCGGGCCACTTTCCCTACGTGGGAGGCCGTGCGTGATGCGGCGACCGCCAAAGTTATCGCCGCCATTCGACCGGCCGGGTTGGCCAATCAAAAAGGGCCGCGCATTCAACAGGTGCTGCGGCGGATTACGGCCGAGCGTGGGGTACTCGATTTGAATTTTCTGTGCGACCTGCCGACCGACGAAGCGAAGGCGTGGCTGACTTCATTGGAGGGCGTGGGGTTGAAGACCGCTTCGATTGTGCTGTTGTTTGCGTTGGGCAAGCCGGCTTTTCCGGTGGACACGCACATTCACCGTGTTACCGGCCGGCTGGGCCTGCTCCCGCCCAGGACCTCGGCGGACAAGGCGCACACAATTCTGGCAGAACTGATGCCGCCGGAGTGGTATCATTCTTTTCATCTGAATGTGATCGAGCACGGGCGGCAAGTGTGCAAGGCACTGCGCCCCCAATGCGAGCGGTGTGTCCTGCAACCGCAGTGTGACTATTATCAAGGGCTTCAAGACGGAGGCTAGAAACCAGGCTTCTGCAAGTGGGAGGATCAGGGATGGCCGCTAAAAAGGGTAAGAAACATCCGCTGTTGGTTTATCGTATTCGTTATCGCCGCCATCGCGGTTTTTACTTTTTCGTCGCTTTTGTCGTGTTGGCGCTATTTGCCGCCATTCGTTGGCTGCCAGCCGAGACATGGGCTAACGAGCCATTGTCCAACGTCTGGTGGGTGCGTGACTACGATTGGGTCTGGCTGATCATCGGCCTGGTCGTGCTGGCACTTGCCTTCTTTCGCATCATCGCCGGCGCCATCCCCTATGTGCAGTGCAGCGCGCGCAATATCAAGATTCAAGCACCTCTTTATCAGGCGGTCTTTTCCTACAAGCGTGTGCATGAGACGCGGCCCAACACGTTATTCCACGTATTTGAGAAGGGCGGGTTGACGCGCGGCGAGCGCAAGTTTGTTCTGAACGACAAATATGGCGGACAGACTGCCGTCATCGTCGAGATGAACAGCTGGCCCATGTCCATTCACTGGATGCGCTTCTGGCTGGGCAACATGGTCTTTTCGTCGGACAACCGGGCGTTGGTGCTGTGGGTGGAAGACTGGATGGGGCTGAATCGTGAGCTGAGCGATTACAAAGACCGCTGGCGCGAGCGCCAGAAGCAAGCGCGCGAAGGTGACCCGGCCACTAATCTGTACCGTGAAGTATTGAAGAAGTAAGCGACTTAAAGTAAGAAAACCGGGACTCCAAAGAGTCCCGGTTTTCTAGTGACACACTTTAAACGTTGGCATAAACGTTGGAAAAAACGTTGCCGATAGCCGGTCCAATCAGAGCGAGCACGATAATAACAATCAGTGTCACCAAGGCAAGAATCAGTGCATACTCGACAAGTCCCTGTCCCTCCTCATGCGGCAGGTACAACATGGCACTCACCTCCTCTCTTCAGAGTTTTATCACAGAGCCCAGTAACGACAATGATGATTGGCTTAATCATAATGTAGTTTTTTGGTTTCTGTCTATCCCCAAAATCTCCTACCCTGTGCCTGTCTTCCAACCGTTTTTCCAACCAACATGATGGATGCTGCCGGACAGTGGGCGCTGCGTACTTTAGCCGTCCGCCGGCTTCGCAAAAAGAAACCGATCGTGTATACGATCGGCCGGGTTGCTCAGCTTGATGGAGAACGTTAAAAGGGTCAACGCCAACGATTGTGCAGCCACGCTTCACTGTCGCGGAAGACCTGCTCTCTTTCCGGCTCATTGTGAATTTCGTGATACAGCCCCGCATACTCGCGATACTCCACCATTCCCGCCGGGGCCTGCGCCGCAAACTGACGCGCGCCCTCCTTCAGGCAGATCGGATCGCTGCCACCGTGCAGCATCAGCGTAGGCACACGCCACGTTGGGGCGCTCTGGCGAACCTGCGCGCGCACCACTTCGGCTTCGGTGGCCAGGCGCGGTGTGCCCCACGTGTGCGTCACCGGATCGGCTTGATAAGCCGCGATAACCGCCGGATCGTGCGACAGGCCGGAGAGCGCTATCCCGTTGTTCATTTTCAGAGATGGCATGACGCGGCTCAGGGCAGTAGCCAATTGGCGTTTCCACACAGGCAGTTGCAGAGCATCTTTGAGCGCGGTCCCCGTCACAATGAGGCCGGTCAGCTGGTCGAGATGTTGCCGTGCGTAACTCAGCCCCATCAGCGATCCCAGACTGTGCGCGAGGACAAACAACGGGGCGTGGGGCCAATCCGATCGAGCTTCGGCGGCCCGTCGCTCGAGATCCTCCACATAGCGATCGAAACGATCGACATGCCCGCGCACTCCGCTCGATCGACCGTGCCCGCGTGTATCGAATCCGTACAGCGCATAACCCCGTGGCACGAAGTAATCCACGTAGTTGCCGTAACGCCCGCTGTGATCGCCCAGCCCATGCACGATGAGCATAATCGCTTGCGGCACGCCGTTTGACGGCGCGTCGCTTGACGGCGCGTCGTCAGGCAGCCAGGCTTGCGTATAGATGTCGGTTCCGTCGGGAGTGGTGAAGTGGCCTTCGCGATGTTGCATCGTTGGTCTCCAGGAGCTTTATCTGAGTCGTGTCTGAAGTGGCATGGTTCTGGATGCCAGGCTTGCCCATACCCGCTGCTGCACGGCGGTGGGCCGCGGGCGTAGCCGGAGTCAACCTGGCACGAACCCGGCGGAAGCCTCATTTCCAAGTTCTGCAAAACCACCAGCATTATAGTCCGGCTTGCAGAGCGCGACAATAGACGATACGTCACAAGCAGAGGGTGACAATCGGCCATTGCGAGGCGGGCGTCCCTCCCGTATAATCGCCGCACACCCGCGCGTCGTAAGGCGGGGCGCTTTCTATATCAGGTGAATGCACTGTGTCCGCACCAACGCCCCAGGGCTTAGCTCACTACCACCGCTCGGTCAAGCGTGTGTTGATCGGGATGCTGATCCTTAACCTGATCGTCACGGTGATCAAGTTCGTCGTCGGCGCGCTGACGGGTTCGATCGCCGTGCTGGCCGACGCCTTCAACGCGCTGGTCGATTCGTCGTCGAACGTCATCGGTTTATTGGGGATGCGCGCCGCTTCCGATCCACCCGATCCCGAGCATCCCTACGGCCACCGCAAGTATGAAACGATCGCCACGCTGGGCATCGGCGGCTTGATGCTGCTGGCCGGCTGGGAGGTGCTGCAAGATGTCTTCGAGCGTTTGGGCGGCGGCCAGCCTCCCACGGTGACGACGATCTCGCTCGCCTTGATTTTGCTGACGCTGCCCATCAACCTCTTCATCGTGTGGTACGAGGGCCGGCGCGGGCGCGAACTGGGCAGCGATGTGCTGCTGGCCGATGCGACCAGCACGCGCATTAACATCTTTGTGTCGTTGGCTGCCTTGCTGGGTTTGCTGGGATCGTCGATCGGATTGTTCTGGCTCGACATTATCGTAGCGCTGGGCATTGTGGCTTACGTGGCCGTGGCTGCCTATCGCATCCTCAGCGAAACGGCGAGCGTGCTGACGGATAGCGCCGCGATCGATCCGCATGTGGTGGAAGACATCGCGCGCCAGGTGCCCGGGGTCTGGTTCGCCACGAAGGTGCGCAGCCGGGGCCGCGAGGACGATGTGCATCTCGATCTGCACGTGAAGGTCGATCCGGCGATGGCCACCGAGCAGGCGCACGCCATCGCCAGCGAAGTGGAACGGCGAGTGCAAGATCGAATTCCAGGCGTGGTCGATGCGGTCGTGCACATCGAGCCGGGGCAGCATACGCCTGCTTCAGAATGGGAAGTGCTGGCGGTGCGGCTGCGCGCACTGGCCGACGGCTTGGGCCTGGGGGTGCATAACCTGCACATCGACGTGCTGGACGGCGGGTACATCGTTGATGTGGATGTGGAGATTGATTCCACCTTTTCACTGGAAATGTCACACCAAGTGGTGAGCGAGTTTGAGTCACGTGCCCGCACCGAGATCCCGCGTTTGCTGGAGATCGTGACACATCTGGAACCCACAGAGCCGGGCGATCACCCCAACCCGATCGAGGGCGCTGAGGCTGAGGCGCTGCGCCGGCAGATCATTCAAATCGCCGACCAGATCTGCGGACACGGCGCGGCGCATCACTTTATTTTGCGGCACAGCCACTTGCCCCAGCGCGTCGATCTGTCGATGCACTGCGAAGTGCCGGGCGATACCTCGCTGCCGGAAGCGCATTTGATCGCGGAGCAGGTGGAACGGCGACTGCGTGCGGAACTGCCTCAACTGGAACACGTGACGATCCATGTGGAGCCGCCGGAAGAGCGAGAGAGATGACAAGATGACAAGGTGACACGGTGACTAGATGAGCATTCACTGGGATCACCTTGTCACCTCTTCATCTCTTCATCTTGTCATACTTACAGCAACTGGATCTGCATTGCGGGCTGCTCGATCGGCGGTTCCAACCCAAAGGCGAGCGGAAAAGTCGTGAGGGCGAGATCGCTTTGCTGGGCGGCGCGGCGCAGTGAGCTGCACTTGAGCACTTGCCAGGGCGTTTGGCGCAGGCGCGCATCGCGCGCGATCTTGTATTGCAACAGCGTGGCGCGTCCGCCGGGAATGATCAACACGCCGGAATCGGCGCGCAGCAAAGGCAGCACGTCGGCCGTCGTTTGAAGGATGAAGGTGTAGATGGTTTCACCGGATTGCGACCAGACGATTTGTCGTTGTTCTCCTTCCGGCAGAGCCAGGCTGACTTCAATTCCCAACCGCTCTCCGATTTGTGCCAATAGCTGACAGACCTCGTCCACTTCGCCCTGCCGAGCCTCTACCTGATCCTCGGCGCGCAGCACCGCCAACGGCGTGTGCTCGAAGTGGATGTCTTCCGCGTAGGAGTGAATCACCGTCGCCACCAAAGCGCGATCGGGCGTGAGGTGATCGGGAAAGTCCCGGTAAACCTGCTGCAACAGATCATCGCCGTGCCACTCTGCGCGCGTGCGTAGTAAATCGCGGACGTGGTGCTCCACTCGATCGGCCAGCGGCAGCAGCGGCCGGGGGGGCTGCGTCAGCCAGAAACGATGCGGCTCGATCTCGTAGATCGTAGTGGCGTCGAACGCCTGCTCGAGCTGGCCCCGCAGCACCGCCAGCGGTGTCTGTTCGCCTTCGACCTGTTGTGCGATCTCCGACAACGTTTGTGTTTGCCCCCAGGCCGTGAGCAGACCCGTACGCAACACTAGCTCGTGAGTGGGTTCGGCGCGTTCGTGCAGGATGTGGCGCAGGACTTCGTCTTGCGCGGCAGCCCGTACTGCTTGTCCTACCTGCCACGTGCCGCGCACACCGTCGAGCGGATCACAGACCAGCGCTTCGGCTTGCAGCCGGGCATGGGCCGCCGCCAGCGCCACACTGTCGAGGATGGCTTCCTCCGCCGGAAAGCTCATGACCAGGCGCGCCTCATCGCGGTGCGCCGGCTTCAGCACATTTAACCCCGCACCCATGGCGCGCCACTGCCAGTCCCAATTGGTGCGCTTGCGCGACAGCAGCGGCAGCAGATGATCGACCAGGCTGCTTTGCTTGCCCCACAGCCAGGCTGCCCACACCGCACTCAACGACCAGAAGCCGGGACGCGGCAGCGGCGGATGCGTGACCAGGAGCGAAATCGATCGTTCGGGCAGCCGTTTGGCAAGTTCCCGGGCGGGTAAGACTTGCAGGCAGACGGCGGGCGTGCTGGAAGCAAACAGTTCGTCAAGGGTGGCCACGCGTGGCAGCGCAGCCGGGGTGGAGGGCAGGATCGAAACCTGCCGTTCGAGTTCGCGCCACACATTCTTTTCGATGAAACGGGCCGGCGGTTTGAGGCCGCTGGGATAGCGCGTTTCGTCGGGGGTGTGCAATGACGTGCAGGCGTCGAGCGTGGCGAGCAGCGCGGGCCGCAGCGCCGAGCGATCCGCTTCGCTCAACGCCTTGAACTTCAACAGGATGTCGCTCAACGCCGACTG
>JAUQXC010000141.1 GCA_030834825.1 Thermoflexales bacterium | reverse complement strand
TGCGCGGGGTTGGTTGGGTTAGATCAGACGCGTCAACGCGCCAGGCATGATTTGTCTGGCGCATTGACGTTGAAACCTGCGGTTACTGCACCCAGTTCGACAGGACCGTCAACGTCTTATCGGCCTGATTGGGATCGTTCGTGGGTAAATGCACACTGAAGTTATGCTTGCCGCCCATATCGCCGTGCATCATGAACTGCATCGCGATAGTGGTCTTTTGACCGGGATTGAGGACCATCGTACCGATGATCGGTGTAGGCGGTCAACACCCCTCAATGACTTCGACGTAAGGCCTCTTGGTAAAGCGTAACGGTTGATCGCCGACGTTGGTCACCTCAAATTTGGCTTCGACGGTTTGCCCCAGCGTGACGTTCCCAAAATCAAGACTCTCCTTATCGACTTGTAGTGCCGGCCTACCCGTGACCAGGGATGGAGGTGGCGGGGTCGAATTATTGGAGATCACCTGGATGGCGACGAAAACGATCAGCGCCACACCGGCGACGATAAGACCCCACAACCAGATGGGGGGCTTGAGTTTTTGTTGCGCGACAACTTTCTTCGATGGCTTAGGCAAGGCCTCCTCCTTTCAACTGCTGTGGTAGGTAAAGCATAACCGATTTAACTCACTATTGCCAGTTCGAGGTACGGCGCTTGGTAAAAATCAGCGGCTGATCACCGGTGTTGGTCACGTCGAACTTAACCTCGACGGTACTTCCCAAGGCGATGGTGCCCCGATCGACTTTCTCTTTGTCCACTTTTAGAGCCAGGACACCTGCGACCTGGGGCTTCACAGCAGGTGCCAGATTGGCTTCGTACGCACATCAACTCTCCTTAGATCTATGACTCGTGTGTCACTGACCGAATTGAAATGTCCACAAATAATCAATTAGCGCTTGAATTTGTGCGGGTGTGAAGATTGGTCCCCAGTACGGCATGCCGGTGCCCATGCCACCCCGGATGATCTTGCCTTCCAAAATCGCGTCACTGGCGCCGAGCATATTCTTCGCATCCATGAAATTGATCGGCGCGACGGTCTCATGTCCGGTCATAGTCATGCCGGGCATGGGGGTCTTCATCAATGAAGGCGCGATGACGCCATCGCCTTGGCCGGTCTCACCATGACAGGCCGCGCAATTTTGCTGATACAACTGTCGGCCTTCAGCTAAACGTTCCGGTGTGGTTCTCGAGCGATAGGTCCACGCGATCAGATCCCAGATTTGTTGATCGGTTAACGCCGCCGTTTCAGGCGCCGCTTTCAACGCCTGCCACAACTGCGCGGGACTCTGGGTCCGATCAAGCTCGGCAGCCCGATCGCGCTTCACGCTCAACGCGGCCCCGCGGATTGCCGAGGGTTTCTCGTCCGGCACGACCTCACTGGGATGCGGCGCATCGAGATCGAGATTCAACGTCACATACAACGGCGGTGTAGTCGTGATCGTTTCCGAGGTCGTGCCCGTCACCTCGATCGTGCCGCGCATGCGCCAGTGATTAGGGCCGCACCACCGCGTGCAGTAGAACGTATACTTGCCCGGTTGATCGAAGACGAGCGTCGTCGTGGTCCACTGGCCGGGCAGCACGTCGACGGGCGGGATGATACTCTGCCCTACCGCAAAGCCGTGCACCACATCGTCAGATGTCAAACGTAGGTGCAACGGCTGGCCCACTTGGGTCGTCAAATTACTCGGCGTCCAACCGCCGTTATCGGCCATTTGCGCGTGCATCTCGATCGTGTCCGAGGTCGATCGGGCGAGCACGGCCACCAAGGGCACGCCGATCACCAGCACAATCACAAACAGTAAGGCAAAACGTTCCGCTTTCATCCGATCAATAATCCCATCAAGCCGCCGGTGATGACGAAACAGAAGCCCATCACCGGCAGTGCTTGCAGTGTAATGTTGCGTCCTTGCTGCTGTTCGGCAGAGATGCGCCGTGCCGTGACACACGCCCACAGCAATCCGCCGATCAATACACCCGCTTGCAAGAACGGCACGATCGACATGAGGTACGGCTGCCACGCGACGTTGGCTGTGCTGAAGAGATTCCAGCCCCAGCCTAGCGGATCGCTCAAGGTGGGCCACAGATAGGACAGGCTGGCAAACACGAACGATAGGCTAAACGCGATCCACGCCATCAGGCCCAACGGTACTAATGCATAAGCGAAGGCCACGAATGATTTTTTCAAGGTCTCTTTCGAGTGGGTTAACTTGCGCCCCAACGCCACGGCGATCAAGAACGTGCCGGGCAAGATCACATAGATGAGGCCGAGCAGTGTTAGTGCATAGACCAGCCACTGCGGCGTGCCGATCGCATAAGCTGCCGACTTCAACGCCCCCCAGGGCCCCAGCATCACCGCCGAATAGATCAACGCCGCGCCCAGCATGATGAAGGCCTTGAAAGCCTCGTCGAGTTTGCGGCCGCTCGGTTGTTTTAAGTCCGCGCCGAAGGATCGCAGATTGAACGCGACATTATCTTGCGTACACGTACGCAGGCATTCCAGGCACAACCCGCAATTGATGTTCTTGGTCAGCGTGCCGGGATACACTAGCCACGGACAACCATAGCCATCCTGGCTGCCGGTGTAGCACGATTTCTCGGTGTGCACAGCACAGACCGCCGGGTCTTTCACGCGCACTTCGACGGGCGCGACTTGCGAATATAGGCCGATGAAGCCACCGACCGGGCAGAGGTAACGGCAGAAGGCGCGCCTCTCGAAGATCAAACTGGTGACCAACGCGACGATCAAGAAGAGCAAGAGCACGAGGCCCGTGATGCTGGGCCGAGTCAGCACGACAGCACTGAACAGTGCCAGCAGCGTGAAGGCGATGTTCTGCATCCAGATATTACGGAAGCGGCGCGGCCATTTGCGATTGAGGCTAAGTCCTTTACCGTGCGGCTTTAACAGCGCGCCGTTTTGCAGCCACTCACCCGGCATAGGAATCGGGCAGATCGCGCACCAGCCGCGTCCCAGAAACGGCACGACGATCAACATCAACAACGCCCACCATACGATCCACACGAAGACGATGCTGAAGTTGTGATTGCCTACCGGGGTGCCGATCAAACCGGAGAGGATGGCGAAGAGAAAGCCGGCCAGCGCGATGGCGCGGATGACAAACTGAGGCCAACGTGCGCGCAGCGTGGCTTTGACGAAGCGATTGCGGGTGAGTTCGATGGGCATCATTGGCGGTCGCCCTTAGGGCGCATCACCCAAACACCAGCGACAACGGCCAGTGCGCCCAGACCGATCGCGCGCCAGAACAGATCGTTCGAGCCGACGTTGAGTTTTCCGATCATGAAGGGATGCAGTGCGCCGCACGTGACCGAGCAGCGGAAGCGGAATGAACCCGCTCGATCCGCGGTGAAGAAAAGTGTGGCGGTTTGACCCGGATCTGCCGTGACGTTGAGATCGTAGCCGTCGAGGTACAGGCCATGCACCACATCGGTCGACACCAGATCAAGTGTGACGTGATCGCCAGGATTCACGTGGATAGCCTCGGGCGTGTACTGGAAGGCGCTCGCCTCGATGCGAAAGTGCTGTTCAACCGGTGCGGCTAGAGCGATCGGGTTGGGCACAACTACGATGGCCAGAGCCAGCAACCCGAGCACGATCCAATGTGGGGACAAGCGAGAGCGTGCCATCATCACTTCATGTTCGACGGGCCATACTGGCTGTAGGTCTTGTCCACGTAGAGCTTAATGGCTTGCGGACTCTTACCCTCTTTGGTCAGGCGCATGGCATCCTGCGTGATGTCCACGCAGATCGAGCAGCCCAGCGCGTGCCCGTCGAATTTGGGCTTGCCGGCCGCATCGACGCTCTCGACGTAGCACGAGTAGTTGGAGGTGTGCCCCAGCGCACCGCAGCCACAGTAGCAGGGAATGTGCTGGGTTACATCGGGATTCGCCACAGCGAACTGATAGGCTTGCTGTGTTACGGCGGGCGCACTCTTCACTTCGTCCGGCAGCATCGACATCGGTGCCATCTTGAGATCATGATCGGTCGAGGTGGCCGCTGCGCGGGAGCCGCAACCCGTTAATAAGCCACTCGCTAGGCTTAAGATGAAGATGAGCAACATCACGCGTCGGAACATGCGTCTAGGCCTCGCATCCTAAAGTTTTTACCAACGCGTTTATCTTAATGCATCCGTCCCCCTTGCACTAGCGTAAAATGGCGCAACTTGACCCCGCCATTTGGCGGGGGTCACTTGTCATGCAGATGAGGTGACGGATAGCGTTAGCGGACAAGCGGTCGACGTGGGATCGACCTGCCGTTCACAGCGTGTCAGGCATATTCAGCGCGCAACTGACTGGCCGCTTGGCGAATCACGCTCAATTTCTGCTGCGCGATCTCGCTAGTGTTCACAGGCCGATCGGCAAAAGTGCCGAAGCCGCAATCGGGATTGAGGAAGATCTGCTCGGGTCGCCGATATTTCAGCAGAGCGCGCACTTGGCTGATCACAAACTCCGGCGACTCCACGGTCGTCGTACGCGGATCGATCACGCCCAGACCGATCTCTTTGTCGGCGGGCAAATCGGCCAGTACATCAATGCTGCCCGCCCGATCGGTCGCGTATTCCAACACGAATTGATCGACCGCCATGCGGCTGAAGTAGGGCACGAGCGGATCATAAGCGCCGCGCAGCAGCACGTCTTCACGCTGGCTCCAATTGCCGCGGCACACATGCAGCGCGGTCTTGATCTGGCCGTGCGTCCCTGCGACCACGCGATTCAACAGATCGACGGCAAACTCCAATTCTTCGGCGGGACTGTTTTTCTGCGACAGCGCCGCGCACATGAACGTATGCGTTTCGTGCGGTCCGGCCAGAGCCACCTCCGTCAGCACCGGCTCATCAAACTGCACAAAGGTGCAGCCCGCCGCGCCCAGGGCCAGGAGTTCTTCACGCAAGACCTGCACGACATCATTGCCAAGCGATTCTTTATCGGGATAGAACTCTGCCGAGAGGCTTTTCACCCACATCGAGCGGGTCAGCAGATACGGCCCGGGCAACGTCACCTTGATCGGTTTGTCGGTATGCTGACGAAGAAAGAGATAGTCATTCAACGCCAGTGGTTGCTGGCGCGCCAGACGGCTGACCACTACCGGATTCTTCAAGGCAAAGGCCGGCACATCGAGGGCATTCAGCAAGCGCTCGAAAGCGGCTTTGTCGTCGACGTAGTCGAGCATTTCGGCCAGCGTCAGCAAGCGGATCCCGGCAACCCGTTCGGCAATAAAGGAATAGAAATTGTCGCGGCGCTGTTCACCATCGCTGACGATATCGAGACCGGCTTCGTCTTGCAGGCGCAGGGCCGCCAACACCGCTTCAGCGGCGATCCGATCGAATTCGTCTGGCGTGATCTCACCCTTTTGCTTTTGACGCAGCGCCCTCAGCACGGACTTCGAACGCGGCAGACTGCCGACACCGGTTACGGGAAAGAGGGGAAGTGTCATCGGAAGGATTACCTTTCGTAGTATCTAAATCAATTTGAGAGTGACGTTCATGTCGACGGGATGCGTCAGGGTATTGGTCACAGGTGAGGCGGCCAGCGCGGCCTGCCACATCTCCTGCAACACCTCCTCATCGGCATCGGCCTGCACATACAGCGTCCCACTAATTGTCTTGAACCCGCTGTGGCCGGTTTGCTCGGTGCCGAGGAAGACGAAAATGTTGTCGATCTGTCCGTTCAACGAGATTTCCATTTCGTCGATCGTGATGCTGCGCTGTGAGGCGCGAATCCGAAACCCCTGCGCCAGGCAAGCGCCCAATGCGCCCAACACATACTCGACAGCGCTGGGGGCTTCATCCTTCAAGTCGAAACTCGCCGGCTGGCCCACGGTCCAGGCGTGATTGCGGCAAAACACCGTCGTCTGATTGCCGCCTTGCCAGCGTGTGCGGGTCTGCCAGCGATAGTGACGCGCCTGCTCATAGGCCGGGTCAGATTTTTGGCGGCCACTCCCACGCCGAACAAAGTATTGATTGGAGTCAACGCCGGTGCGCCAGCCGAGGTACGGATTCTGGGTGAGGCGGCACCATGCCGGCAAATCTTCGCGCACGCTGATCTCCGTGCTGCGAATCTCCAACACTTCACCGACCGGTACCGCATCCATCGCCTGTCGAATCAGGAGCAGCAAACCCGAGCCGCAATCGAGATTGCCGCCTTCGCACACGTGAGGTGTCGTCAAGTCGATCGGGGCCGACAAGTCTTCTTCGCGCATAGGTCCTCAACCTTTTGCTGGGGGGCGATCGAGGTGATCGCCCCCAGCGCGTTAGCGATCAATACGTTAACGCGGTACCGCCCGTTGCGAGAAACTCGACGGCTTTCGCGCCGCCGACAATGGTCGTGGAGGGTAGCAGCCTGGTCTCGTCGAGGCCGCGCTTCTTGAAGCAGGGCGAGCACACCCACAGGCTGCCGCCGGCCCCGATGTATTTCTCCATTAATTCCTTGAGCGGTGCAAAGCCCGCTTCATGAATGTCGTCCGCATAGCCGACCTGCGACAGACGCACACCTTCCGTACTGAGAAAGATGACTGTTTCAACGCCCGAGGCCACCGAGGCGTTCGCCACCACAAAGCCGACGGTCGCTTTGTCGGTATCGTTTTTCGCCGAGGTGATGCTGATCATTAATTTTGCCATGATGGTTAGGCTCCTTTTTGGATGTAGTAGTGTTCGCGGTCCTGTTCGTCAGGACTCAGCAACAACGCGTGTCCGCGCATACGGCACCAGGCCGGAATATCTTCGACGGCCCCGGAATCCAGCGCACGGACTTTCAAGATTTGCCCTGGCTGCAAGGGCTTCATCGCGTCCATTAACGCGATAGCCAGGTCGCCACAGCCCATGTCCTCGAAATCGACGGTAGCGCCTGGAACGAGTGAAGCACGATCGATGGGTGGGGTCATATTCCTCCTGACAGACAGTAAACGAAAAAGCCAGCCCGCACTGTTGGCAGACTGGCTGATGATGACATCACTTAAGGTGACAGCATCACAAAATAGATCAGGTTAGTTCAGTCAGAGGTATGACTGAAACTCCCGGGCCGGTTCTGCGCGCAGTGGCGAGGATGGGCTGACGCCGCACGTGCGTCAACAAAGCCGCGACTCAACGGTAAGTCAAAGTGTTCTTCACCACGGCGCATCACCTCCCTTCGGGAACAGATCAACCGGCGGGGACAACCGCTACCCGGTTTATACCTTGAAGCTAACGATGTGTCAACTCACGACATGTTCCTGTGCGAGGTAAGGACGAGATTATGCTGATGGATCAATGGAGCATCTGGAAATTCAGGCCGGGGCCAGTTCCTCGACTGCTCGTCCACCCAGATACCCAAGATACGCAGGCACCAGGGGCCGCACACAGGGCGACAAGAAGGAGAGCAGACCGGCGAAGATGGCGATGAAGTGAGTAGGCGTAGCCGCCCTGGCCAGGCCAGCGTCCAAATACCAACCATTGCGCTGCGCCCACACGCTGCTCCAAAAGAGTTGATCAGTCAACAAGAGAACGCCCATACCGATGCGCAACAGACCGCTGATGATTTCGATCTGGCACAGATGCGGCCGCAGACGATGAACCACCCGCGTAGCCCGATCGAATAGCAAGCCCAATAGCAAAAACGGAATGGCCATCCCCAGAGCGTAGCCGCTGGTCAAGAACAGGGCTTGCCCCGTTGCTGCGCTGCGCAGCCCCAACGTGAGGATCGCACCCAACGTCGTGCCGATACAGGGTGTCCAACCTGCCGCAAAGAACACGCCCCGTAAGGCCGATGAACCGAGCCCCACGCGTTGCCCAACGTGGTCAGGCCCAGCACGATGACAATCACACCGCCGATCTTACTAAGGATTGGCCTAAGCTCAGACAGCACACTGCCCAGCACTGTGGCCATGCCACCTCAGTTATGATCGCGCGCTAATGAGTTTGATAATCCCCCCCAGACCCAGATCTTCTGCCTGCTCGATCGACCAACCCGCTTGCTGAATGTTCTCCACAGTGCGTCGATTAATATTCGCGCCCATCATGCGCACGACCAGCGGGTTCAGCACATCCATGATCGCGCCGATAACGGCCCGCGGCGAGCGCATGTGCTCCAGCAGGATAATCTGGCCGCCGGGCTTCACCACCCGCTTCAATTCGCGCAGCCCTAGCACCGGATCGGGCACCGAGCAAAAGACACACGTCGCGACCGCTGTATCAAAACTGGCGTCGGGAAGTTCTAGTGCTTGTACATCGCCCAGGCGCAGGTCAACGCTTAACTTCAATTCTGCTGCTCGTTGTCGCGCACGTTCCAACATCCCCGGCGTCAGATCGATGGCCGTCAGCTCAACACCGGACGGCCAGAATGGCATGTTCTTGCCCGTGCCCACGCCGACTTCGAGCACGCGCGGGCCGCGCACCAGCCCCCAGAGTTTTTGCCGCCCCAGCCGGAACCGCCGCTCGGACATGGCCTCCATCCGATCGTACATTGGTGCAAGGCGTTGATAACGCGCGCGGGTTGTGGCGGTGGCGCGAACGTCGCTGGCGTTATTGATCAAAAGGGGTACCTCTTTGTTTCTTGTCGATCGGCGGTGTGGTGTGCTGCTCGTGGTGATCTTCATGGCCGCCGCGCATGCCGAACATCATGAAGAGCATCATCAGCGGGCACATCAACGCGATCACCGTAGTGGTGAGCCCACTGGTCGGGAGTGCCAGTACGCTGATAATCGTGATCAATCCGATCGGGATCAAACAGCAGGCCAGCATGAGGAGTAGATGTTTCTTCGTCATTCGTTCACCTTCCAGGTAAATATGCGTTCAGGGACATCGGCAATACCGCGTAGGGTCAGCGTCAACGTCTGACCGCGCTGCTTCAACTGTGGAAATGACAGTGTACCTTCTCGGTGGTGCCCACTGCCGGTCGGCCCATTCCAGTTGGCGGGCTGCACCTGCTCGCCGGCGTCGTTGCTCAACGTCGCAATCTGCGTGAGGTCGTAACCCAGATCGACCGAGTGCGTGTTCAACGCAATGTCGAAATCAAGTGTCGTCGCCGACTGATCGTTGAGGTTCAACGGTGTAACGGCGACCGTGACCAATGCCTCTGCGTTGGTCTGTGTGAAACTATCGGCGGCAGATGCCGCGTTGGTGGCAGTCGTCGGAGATGGGATCGGGACGGTCGGGCTGCTGCACGCCGCCAGGAGCATACCCGCTAAGGCGAATAAGCTGATGTTCGATTTCTTCATGCGCTGTGATCCTCCACGGAGATGAGATGGTCGAGATGGCGCTGTTCTTGACGAATGGCGCGGACGATGACGACAATTCCGATCAGGTTCATCGCCAACCCGAACAGCATGAATGGAATCTTGTAGGCTGCCAGAAAAGACGCGGCCGCCGAAAGGCCCAGCAGCGGCAGCACATCGGCTACGTGGTGCGCACAGCAGGCCACCATCGCCGCCGTCGAAGTTCCGCCTCCCGCGCCCATCATCATCTTCGAACGGCGGGAGCTTTGCCGCAGCACACCTCGCAAGTAGGTGTACAGCCCAATTTGCACGCCAAAGCCGGTCATGATCGGGATGACGAGCCACGCATCCTGCCCAAACAATTCGATCGCGTGCTGCCAGCCCTGAGCGATCGTCACGATGACCAGATACAGCGCGAACAACGTGAGTGCACCGCTGAATCCGATCAGGATCGGCAAGCGATATTTATACCAGCGGGCCTCGCGCACCACGCGCTCGAGCACTCGCGCTTTGACAGCGGTTGAATCGAAGGTGTTTTCCATATCTGTTTCTTGATTGCTCGGACCGGTTGTCAGTTTATCGGATCGTCAGCGGCTTCACCAGCGTTAATCGGCCTGTTGTGATCCCCGCCAAATGGCGGGGACATGTGGACGTGCTAGCCCTGCGCCTGCTTCTTCACGCGCGAGACCACAATCGGCATCGAGACGATCAGGCTGAGCAGCCCAACCCAGACCGTTCCACCCAGGCGGGCCACGGTAGGATAACCGCCAGCACTGGTTGCCACCAGGAACAGCAATGCTGCGCCGATCGAAATCGGCAGGTAAATGAACGCGCTCTTCCGCGCGATAGCTTTTTCCACTGGTTCGTGTTCCATCGTCCATTCCTTTCAGTTCACTTCCCGCCAGTCGCTGGCGCCACCCGCCACTCTGTTTTTCCGGCGCCGCGCGACGGCGTATTAGTATGCCGCAGCGACGGCTTGAAGCGCTTGAGCAGCAGGGTGTTGAGCGTAACCGTGAGGGAACTCACTGCCATCATCAAGCCGGCCAGTTCGGGGCTGATAATCACTTGCACGAACGGATAGAATAGTCCGGCGGCCAACGGAATGCCGAGCGTGTTGTAGATAAAAGCCCAGAACAAGTTTTGCTTCACTTTGCGCATCGTCGCCTTCGCCACTTCCAACGCGACAACGACATCGCGGATATCATCCTTAATCAGGATCACATCGCCGGTTTCCTTGGCGACATCCGTGCCTGAGCCGATCGCCATGCCGACGTTGGCCTGCGCGAGTGCCGGCGCATCGTTCACGCCATCGCCCACCATCGCCACTTTCTTGCCGGAGGCCTGCAGCTGCTTCACTTCCGCGGCTTTGTCCTGCGGCAGCACTTCAGCCAGCACCCGATCGATCCCCACCTGCCGCGCGATCGCTTCAGCGGTACGGCGATTGTCGCCCGTGATCATGATTGTTTCAAGCCCCAGTCGGTGTAAGCGTTGAATGGCTTCTGCCGAAAACTCTTTCAACGTGTCGGCCACCGCGATGAGACCGGCCGGTTGGCCAGCGACGGCCACAAACATCACCGTCTTGCCGTCGCCTTCCAACTGCTCGGCCTGTGCCATCAACCCGCCAAAGTAGACACGGCGCTCACTCATCAACTTGCGATTGCCCAACAACACCGTACGACCTTCGACTTGCGCTTCCACACCGTGGCCGGGAATCGAGTTAAAGGACTCCGCCTCAACGACTGGCAAGCCGCGTGACTCCGCACCCCGCACGATCGCCTCACCCAGCGGATGTTCGCTGTTCTTCTCGGCAATCGCTGCTAGGCGCAGCACTTCAGTTTGATCGATTCCGGCGGCGATCACAGCGGTGACTGACGGCTCACCTTTCGTCAAGGTGCCCGTCTTATCGAACACGATCGCTTGCAGGTGGCTGGTATTCTCGATCGCTTCGGCGCCCTTAAAGAGCACGCCGTTCTCGGCGGCCTTGCCGGTGCCGGCCATCATCGCTGACGGCGTCGCTAATCCCACCGCGCACGGGCACGAGATCACCAGCACTGTGACGGATAGCAGCAGTGCGAAGCCGAACACGCCGATTTCACCCAGCGTGTATGGCGAGAGA
>JAUQXC010000140.1 GCA_030834825.1 Thermoflexales bacterium | reverse complement strand
GGAATTGGCACACGCGGACGCGACGATCCACTTTGGGATGTTCTTTTGGACGGATCCCGTGCTGACGCAACGAACGATGCAGCGCCTGGCCGCCGGCGTGCAGGTGTTCGGGGTGTGGGATCAACTCGGTGCGGGGAATGTCTCTTCGGCCGATGTGCCCCTCTGCTTGGCAGGCGCGCAGATCAAGATCGAGAACTTTGCCGGCAAGGTGCATCACAAGTTCGCCGTCATCGACGTGAACGGCAGCGATCCGACGGTGATTCTCGGTTCATACAACTGGACGGACAGTGGCGCCTACGACAACGATGAGAATACGTTGATCATTCACGACGCCGCTCTGGCGCAGGCGTACTACACGGAGTGGCAACGGATGTGGTCGGCCTTAGATTCCGGTCGGTTGTGTGTCCGGTATCAGACGTTTCTGCCGGCGGTGGTGAAGGACGACGGTTCGTAGAGACTGGATTCCCTGTTTCCGCGGAACGACCCTAGCGCGGCGCGCTGTCCCGCAGATGGGAAACCGCTTGGCCGTGCGGGCCGGGGCTTGTTTCTCAGAAAGCACCGTGTCTCAGTCGGACTTAATTTGACCAAGGCACTTTTTGTTGGGGGTGGGTTGGTGACATTTCGCGCGCTTTCGTGGGAGCAGTAGAATTGCCTTTAGGTCGATCCGTGTGCTAGACTGAGACATCCTCATTTGTGAGGGTAATTGGTGCGAGGGTAACTGGAGCGCATCGGTTAGCCCGAAGATATTTCTCTGAGGCATGACCGTGTGCTATACTTCCCCTAACAACAAAGTCGCCCCACGCTGTTTGCAGCGCCGGGGCGTTGACCCACCCGAGGGCGGGCGCTAACACGGTAGAGACGCGTCAACGCTGAGATTGTCCCCTGTCTTGGACGGTTTGTACAGTCTCAGTGGGGCAGTGGTATCACATCTCAGGCTGGGCGTGGCTTTTGCTGCGCGCTGGCCTGATTGTTTAATCGTTACCTCACATGAAAGACCTATCGGGAATAGGTTGAGCAGGTAGGGCACCATGTCCGATCCTGAATTATCCCATACCTCTAACCGCAGCGGCGGCGCTGACCTCACTGCCCAAGGCGATATTACCGTTGGCGGCGATGCCGTGGGACGGGATAAGACCGAATCAGCCGGCGGTCACATCATTCACGCCGAGGCAGGCGCAACCGTCATCATCGGTGAACATCCAGCGTCTACGCCCTAAAACATTTCCCCTGCACCGGGCGAGCCACCTTTCAAAGGACTGCAATATTTCGACGTTACCGACGTCGATCTATTCTTTGGCCGCGAACTGTTAACAGCGAAACTCGCCGGACTGTTACGCGAGCAGCGCTTTCTGGCCGTCGTCGGCGCCTCAGGCCGTGGCAAGTCTTCGGTCGTGCGCGCCGGATTGATTGCCGCACTCAAGTGTGGCGAGCCATTAGCCGATGGCATACGACCACCCGATGGCAGTCAACGCTGGCCAGTGCACATCATTACACCCACCGCGCATCCTCTCGAAGCATTGGCCGCCAGTCTAGCCCAAGATTCGGAGCCAGTAAAGGCTACGATCGCATTGACGGACGAACTCGCGCGTGACTCGCACAGTCTGTTAAATCCTTGCGATATCATCCACGGTATCTTACTGTGTAGGAAATGCCTTGTTAGAAAGGGCAAGCGGATTCTAGCAATTCTTAACTTGCTTAGAATCCGCCTGACATTGCAATTGTTAGAGCTATTCTGCTGTTTGTAGGAGACGTTCAGGGTATGCTGCAATTCGGACAGACTTCGTTGAGCGGCAGGGTACCTGATTCTGAGTAACGAATACGCTGTGTTGGACCATCGGCGCTAATCGGTGACTCGGGCGAAGCCGGTTCCGCGAAATGCTGAAAACCAATCCAGCCCAGCCCTCTGGCAAACCAGAAGTTATCTCCTTTACCGGCACCATCTACAACAGCGAGTCGGATCACATCCGCGTGAGTAAATGTTTGAGTGCCAGAGCGCCAGTTGACCGCTCCCCGCGACACGAGCTTTACTCGGTGAGATGTAGGTCCCGTATACTGATTCGAGCAGATTGTGCAGGTTCTTCGATTGATACCAATTATTTCCCGCCCGAGCGAAGGAGTTGTTTCTCCAACAGACATCGCACGTGGAACCCAAGCGGCTCCTTCTAAGGTATCCAGCTTCAGTGTAAACAGGGCATCGTCCGTACCACACTTTTTATCCCAGCTCGTGTCGCGTAGATGATAAATATAATTTGCATCATAGGTAAACTCTTCATAAACAGTACCGGCCGTGTTCTTGATAATCGTAAAAGCATTTGCACCATTGCGGACTTTCGCTCGTGTAATGGCCCGTCTGAGCGTGTAGAATACCTCACTATTCTGCTCCATGACGTTACGGGTTGTGCCGCTGGTTAGAAAATAATCCAGGAGATTAAGTTTGTTGCCGGTTGAGACAAATTTGATTGATTCGATTTTGTCATTCAGACCCACCGTCCTCAGATCAGGAATTGCTCCTAACGGCGCAAGGCAATAGCTCGCGCCCGTATAGTTGGGACCGTCATAAAAGCAAACCGTCTTGTCGCTGTAGGAGTCAACGGAGGATGCCTGATTTCGTAGATCGACTGGAAGGGTCGCATAAGTCTGTGACTCGTAGGCATGTACGCCTACGCCGGTGTAGTTGATATTCTGATAGAAGACGACGAGGTCACGATCACGATTTCCTGGCAGGGGAGTTGCTGTCGCGGGAAGAGCGACAAGGGCTGTCGCGAGCAAAACGAATATTAGGGTTGCTAGTAATGCATTCTTGCGATGTGTTGGCTTCATGGTGCTATCCTCCTAATCAGATATGAATGTGATCTACTCAATCGGCAAGCAACCAACTAGTTTTATCTCAAAACACGGTGAGAACTTCGCGCGTCTTAAGGTGTGCCTCCCTCGGCCTGCAAGCGTGATTCGGAAAGTCCTCAAATCGGTCTTAGAGACCTTGATCTCCTTATCGCTTGTAGAACTCCAATCCTGTAAAGTACTTCACCTTGAACGCTGTCGAGCGCACGTCCCCCGTAGAATTACAGGGACCGCTACCGGCAAGGATTGTTCCTGTATCCCACTTGGCATGGTTTACCTGAATGGTCCACTCCATCGTTTGGGTGTTATAACTTGCGGAGGTAATGTAAGCCATGTGGCCCTGCGATCGGTTAGCCCCTAAAACGCCGCGCCCAAAGATCATGATGGCCCCCGCTTTAGGTCCGACTGCTTGATACCCATTTCGTATCAGAACCCGACCGTAGTCGGCAGCCGCCGTACTTTCATTGGACGCAGGATAAGGCAGGCCGTACTTAGCCCGGATGTAGGCCACACATGTGCAAGACTCGGCCGCTACGGGTGCAGGCCACAGCGAGGTGACCACCAAGACTAACCCGATGATCATGAACAAGGCCTTGTTAATCTTCATCAAAGGATCTCCTTCTTGTGTTTCGCAGCTTCTGCTGCGTTTGAATCGACAGAGTCTGCCTACTCGGCGCGCACGCTTGAACAGCTAGGAGGTCTGTCAGGCGAATAACGAGCACGAGTTGTTCAAATTTCAGGAAGGTGTGTTAAAGATGAGAAACTCGTGAAGCTGTCATCGTCACTGAATAAAGCGGCCGCGAATATCTTTGTCGATCATTTTTCCTTGTGAGTCAAACTCAAAGACTTCATAAAGCATGATGGTCCGGCCATCACTGGGGCGACACGTCTGCGCGAATGCCGGTCCCTTAACATTTGAGACCCCTACCGTGTTGGCGAGTGCACTCAACGTGCGCCCAAAAGGCTTGTAACGGATCGTCATGTTGTCGATTTGCCAGCCAATCCAGTATTTATCGGTCTTGGCACAATACATCACATCAGGATGGCCGTTGCCATCGCGAATGCCATCGCCATCGCTATCACTGGTCAGCGGGTTATAGACGTTCAAGGGACATTGACCTGGGCAGCCGAGCCAAAAGCCATCGCTGCGCATGCGCTGGGCATAGATCGTGCCCGATTGATCTGCGTCAAAGGCGCCCCGAGCTCCATACCAAGTGGCCACCCACTCGTTATCATCGGCGTTATAAGCAATGTGTGGAAAGCGATCCTGAAAGTCAGTCTCTCCGATGATGAGGTCCCAGTCTAGGAAGACACGATACGGAGATGAACGATTGGAGTCAATGAGCTGACCGAAGCTGGCCTCGGTTTGGGATTGGGTGTGGTCATCAATGAAACGTTTGTCGCCCCAGGCTACCATCCACCCGCCGTTGACCGTGTTGGCCGCAACATCAGGGTTCTGCTGAACCGTGTTCGATCGATTAGACGGGTTGAAGACTGCGCTGTAGAAAGTGCCGTTTGCATTAAGGATGCGCGCCCGTACTCGCCAGTCGGAACGTGCCAAGCCCTGGCCCAGGTTGTTGCCGGCATTCGCGATGTTCGTGCAGATGTTTTCGGTTGGAGCTGTCTCCCACACGAGGAGGTAACGCTGCGTGATCGGATCAAAGGCCGCACGGACTCGGACATTATGGTTTGCCGTCGTTCCTGAAACATCGATCGGCCCAGCAACTAGATTGCCGCCACGGTCATAAACCTTTGCGTACACATTGCCCCGCACGCGATAGATGGACACATTGTTCCCCACTTGAACGGTACAATAGGGGGGATTGCTTGCATCTTTAACATAGTAAGCGACCAGGTATCC
The DNA here is from genome assembly GCA_030834825.1 of Thermoflexales bacterium. Classification (GTDB taxonomy): domain Bacteria; phylum Chloroflexota; class Anaerolineae; order Fen-1058; family Fen-1058; genus Fen-1058. Next base: position 4,674 of record JAUQXC010000140.1, on the reverse strand, counting down.
GCCGGTCTTCGTGTTGGCCGCAATGGTGGGTTCCTTGTCATCCGTATTGGGGGTTGCCGAGACTGACTGTGTCAAAAGTATTCCGCCATTAGCGTTGAGCCCAACAGCAGTGACATTTTGAGTACACTCTTGGCCAGTACAATCCGGCTGAGTGGCATCGGTAAAGGCCGTTCCGTATTGGTCAACATCAACGTCATAGGAAACGTCGGGAGAGAACTGCTCAAAAGCATCTACTTTAACGGGGAAGTAGACAATCGCAGCAGCACTTTTTTCAGCTAACGAATTGAGATCTGTCGCTTGGGTTGGCCCGCCAACACTCGAGGAAGTCAAGAGCAGAGAAAAAAACAACCCGGTGAACAGAATATGACGAGGTAACTTTGAGCGTCGCATAACAATTCCTCCTAGGATATTCGTCGCAAGAATGAACAGTCGGACACAACAAAGCTTTGCGGAATGGGGAACCGCATCGTGGCTGATCGCTTCCAAGGTATAATGGGATGGCGTACAGCGGTGAAAGCTCCAGCCAAGGGTCTGTCGCGTTAATGTCGGTTAAAGAATATTCAGACTCGAGCTCGTTTTGCAGAACCACCTCTTGCTGGCTTACCTCAGGCTAATCTACGCCACACACTATACTTGAATTAAACAGGAAAAGACACAGCTAATCATTTGAAGATTTCAAAGTTTTTTTGAAGCGGAGGGAAGATGAGTAGCCGCAATCAGTTTGGGCAATTGCTCAAGAGTTACCGTCTACACTGCGCCAGCCCAGGACAGATCTCACCTGGCAAACCCCTTACCCAAGCGCAGCTGGCCGAGTGCCTGGAACGAGAAACCGGCGTGTGTTATACCTTGGCCACGATCAGCAATTGGGAACGTGGTAAAAGTCATGTGCATCAAGATGATCGTGCTGTCTTGATCGGTTTAGTGAAAATCTTGCATGATCAGGGCGGCATCCAAACTCTGACTGAGGCCAATACTTTGTTAGAGGCGGGTAATTATCGGCCTCTCGATCATAACGAGCTACTCCGGATCGATGTCGCTTGGACTTCTGGCCCTCCTCAATTGACTGTACAAGAGAGGCTATCGCCAGCGAATTTGCCTACCAAAGTTATTCCGACCCCTGCCGTCCTACCTCCCTGTTCGCGTGTACCTTTAAGTCCTAACATCCTTTTTGTCGGGCGCGAGCGCCTACTCCAGCAAGTAGCTGGTCTTTTTAACCAGCACCATCCCCTTCGGACCGTCGCCATCACGGGCTTAGGCGGCATTGGTAAGACACAATTAGCCGTTGAGTTTAGTCACCGCTATGGTCAGTATTTCACGGGAGGGGTCTTTTGGTTGAATTTTGCCAATCCTGAGGGAGTAGCGGCCGAAGTCGCTGCATGCGCGAGCGCAGGCTATTTGGACTTACATGCAAGCAATGATGAATTGTCACAAGCGGAGCAAGTTAAACTCGTGCAAAAGGCCTGGCGTGAGCCGATTCCCCGTCTGCTGGTCTTTGACAACTGCCAGGATGAACAACTTGTTTCACAATGGCGGCCATCAACCGGCGGATGCCAAGTGCTCATCACCAGCCGCCGTGGGCATTGGGAGCCTTCCTTGGGGGTGGTAAGTCTGCCTTTGGAAGTACTCGAGCGTCAAGAAAGCGTCTGGTTATTGCAGCAATTTGTGCCAGCCCTGCCTACTGAGGAAGCGACTGCCATTGCTGCCGAGCTAGGGGATCTCCCACTCGCTTTACATTTGGCAGGACGCTTCTTGAGCCGTTACTGTCACGTGATGACATCGGCAAACTACTTAACGCAACTTCGCTCTGGAGATTTACTACGGCATCCTTCCTTAATTGGGCATGGGGTAACACACTCACCAACGAATCATGAGGATCATGTTGGCCGAACTTTTACCCTGAGCTATGAACAGCTCAACCCAACCAACGAAATCGATCGAGTCGCACAACACCTGTTGGCGGATGCCGCCCAGCTGGCCTGTGCGGAGTTAATACCGCGCGATTTGCTTCAGACCACCTGGAGTGTGGCCACGGAGAACTTAGATACGTCCTTGTTGGTTGAAGACAGCTTGGCACGACTTGTCGAGTTAGGTCTCTTGGAGGAAAAAGCGGCTGGATGCTTATGGATGCATCGTTTGGTAGCCGTGTTTGCTCGCGAGGTGAGCGATACGGGCGTGGCGCAAGCCACCGTCGAGCAGGCACTCATCGCCATACTCTTGCAGCAAATAGATGAAAGTGGTTACTTAGGTCCATTAGGTCTTTTGGCCCCGCACTTGCAGGCAGTGACTCAGGTCGCGCGTGAACGAAATGACGAGCAGGCGGCTGCCCTGTGTCAGTGGTTGGGTATTTATTTAAGAGACATGGGAGACTATGCCGAGGCGCTTCCTTACATGGAGCGCGCGCTCGACATCCGTGAACGTCTGTTAGGGGCTGAGCATCCTCACACGGCCGAAAGTCTCAATCACACTGGCTGGCTATTGTACTGCCTAGGAGAATTGGTTAAGGCCCGGCCCTATTTAGAACGAGCCTTGGCCACGCGCCGAGTGATCTTGGGGATAAACCAGGCAGATACGGCCCAAAGCCTGAACAACCTGGGTTGGTTATTGTGGAAACAAGGCGATCTGGTTAATGCTTATCCCTTGTTGCAACAAGCATTACAGATACGTCAGCAAGTGTTAGGCCCGGATCACACCGAAACAGCACGGAGTCTAAACAGCCTAGCGGGTTTATTGTGGGCACAAGGTCATTATGGGGAGGCCTGCCTATACTTAGAACAGGCACTCACTATTCGCGAACGGACCCTGGGTTCCGATCATCCTCGTACGGCAGATTGTCTCAATAACTTGGGGTTGCTCTGGCATACTCAAGGCGACTATGTCCGTGCTCGTCCCTATCTGGAAAGGGCGCTGGCTATCCGGCAGCAGAAATTAGGAATGGAGCACCTCTATACGGCTTACAGCCTTAACAACTTGGGATTGCTTTTCCAAGCGGAAGGTAACTATGTTTTCGCTTTATCCTATCTCCAGCAGGTATTAGCGATCCGTGAGAAGCAGTTAGGCGCTCACCATCCGGATACGGCTTACAGCCTAGATAAGTTGGGGATGTTACTGTATCAAATGAATCGCTTAGATGAAGCCCAACATTTTTTAGAACGTGCCTTAGCTATTCGCGAAGAAAAATTGAATATGGAACACCCGGACACGGCCGAATCGACGCATAACCTTGGCCTACTCTTCCTCAAGAAGCAAGAGATGGCCACCGGACGAATGTATTTAGAGCGAGCACTTCATGTTCGCCAGAGTCTCTTGGGTACTCAGCATCCAACCACCCTCGCGACTGAAGAGCTGCTGAGAGAGTGTCCAGCCTCGACTCAAGTCCATCTCGCTTCCGCATAAAAGAGACTGTCACTACCACTTCTTCGCCGAAGGCCGAGCGAACGGCGTGCAGCACACCTTGGCCGGGCTGGTCATTGTATTCGCGGAGCGTCTCGACACGGCGATGGCCGGATTGATCCATCACGTCGAACGTCGCCGCGCCGCCGGCCAGCATTATTGCGCTACTCCCGCGCCATGCCCATTAATTGGTTCTGTCCATAGAGAATGGTAAGCGTCAGTTAGAAGTTAGACCCACGTTGATCGCGTTCTAACTTATACCGCCGTCCGTGCTCTTATACGCCCCACTACTAGATGATCCCATATAGAGGGTAGTCGGCGTCACCGGATCAATGACCAGCGTATAATCACGGTTATAGGCAATACATCGTCCAAAAATCGAGGCAAAATGGCTGCCAAAAACACCTCCACACAGGCCTTAATCCTGGCTGCGCCAGGTACAGAACTGACCTTAGCGATGGCCGAGTTTGCGCCCCTGATCTCCGACTGGCATGCGGCACTCGATCGGCGGGTGGCCGCCGGGGAGTTAGCCCCGGCCACGCGCTCGGCTTACACGATCGGCGCGGCCAGGTTTATCGCCTGGGCGCAGGCGCAGGCGCTGGCGCCCGTGACACGCGAGACCCTCCAGGACTGGATCGCGGCGCTGCGCACGGCCGGACACAAGCCCGGCTCGATCAACACCTGGCTGAGCGGCTTGCGCGCGTTCTATGCTTGGGCGTTGGTCGAGCAACGATTGACGAGCGATCCAACGGCGGGCCTCAAAGGGGCCAAACGTAAAGGCACGACGCGCCAGCACAAACGGGCTGCCCTGACTGATCGAGAAGTGGTGCGTGTGCTGCGCCAGCCTGACACTGACACGTCACAGGGGCTGCGCGACAGGGCTATTCTGACGCTGATGGCCTACACGGCGGCGCGGACCATCGAGGTGCATCGGGCCGACTTGGTGGATCTGAAGAGCGCAGCGGGGCAAATGGTGCTCTACGTCCAAGGCAAGGGCCGGGACGAAAAAGACGAAGTGATCGTGATCGACAATCCGGCTGCGGTCGGCGTGCTTCACGACTGGCGGAGCGTGCGCGGCGATCAGCCCGGCCCGCTGTTTGTGTCGCTGTCGGACCGCAGCCGGGGAAACCGTCTCTCGCTACGCGCGCTGCGCCACGGTGCGCCTGTTCAGAAGGTGGCGGCGATGGCGCGGCACGCCTCGATCGAGACGACGATGATCTATTTCCACGAGATCGACCGGCTGAGTGATCCGGCCGAACGCTACATCTCATACAACGGCACCGC
>JAUQXC010000013.1 GCA_030834825.1 Thermoflexales bacterium | reverse complement strand
GGAAGGCGGGCAGACCAAGGTCATGCACCATGTGTGCTTCCAAACTAGACCCCAGCACCAAGTGTGGCCGAGCGGCCGCTAAGGCGTGGCGCACGGCTTCGACGGGGGGTTCCAGCAGAACGGTGCAACCATCCGTTGGCCTGAGCCACCTTAGCAAGTCAGAATCAAAGTCACGCTCCGGCAAGGGTGTGCGCAAGGCGACGACGCACGGGCGCATCTCCATTTCTTCAGCCAAGAAACGGGCCCAACTCAAGGCCACCACGCTCTCCGCGACAATTGCCACCGGCATATGCTTGACTTGCGCAGTTTTTTCAATAAAGATCATATCGGTCAAGCCGATTTTAAGTTTGATGCGTGCCACTTCCTCTTCGTGAGCCAGCAAGGCGTCCACCGTCTCTGCCGTTATATGCAACTTCTCAGCGACCGATCGCAACCAGATTTCTGTGCCGCGCAATCCAAGGGGCAGACCTAACGGCGAAGCGAAAAAGGGGATGTCAAAAGTTTCACACAAATACTCGGCCGCCGTTATCCCGATCTCAGGTGTCGTCAGCAGTGTGGCTTCGGCATGGCTGACCTGCCGGAGGTCCTCCAGGACGTTATCACAGACCAGTCGATTAACCCGGATTCCCAAAGCCGATAATAGACGGATCAGCTCGTACACATCGGCCCGCCACTGGCGTGAACCACTGAGATTGCCGATCACATTCACTAATCCAGTCTCTCGCTCAGCATATGGATCAGCGAACTTCTTGACGAATTGCAGCAGCGTCTCATTGACGCCCCAGTACTGATTGCCGCGGAACCCACCCGAGACACCCACCATCGGGAGGTTGGGGTTGACTTTGGAAACGACGCTGGCTACATCATCACCGATAATCTCGGGAGCACAGGAGTTAACGACGATCTTGGGACCGCCTTTTTCGTAAGGACTCATGGTTTCAAGCAGCGCCGCGATCAGCACATGCGTTCCACCGAAGATGACATCCTGCTTGTTCATACCGGTCTGGCAATAGTCATAGTCACGATTCTGCTGAGCGTAAGCCTGGCGGATTGCCTGCAAACAGCCCACCGCGCCATGCAAACACAACTCGGAATCATAGACCTCGGAACACACCAAAGCAGCCCCAAAAGCGGAGCAACGGTTATAAGATTCATTGGCAGCACAGGGCGACGCCGAGGCCGCGTTCTCTGGCGGTAAAATCGTAATTGGTGTTACCGATTCCACTGTTTCCATTTTGGATCCTTATGATCTACCCCCGAGATGACTTCGCCATCCACCTTCCAGTCGGTCGTTCGGTAAAGCATTTCGATATACCGATTGAACAGACGATAGTCCTTCGTTGTAGACAACTCCAGGGCGCGTTCGACTTCGGCAATCAGGATGTCAAGGCCCTTCAAGCCCATAAGCGGATCGGTGAAGAGGTTAAAGGCCACACCTGGGCAGCGGCCCATCCAATACTTCTTAGGCATGAACAGGAGTGGACGTTTTTCAATGGGGATCTCGCGAGCTTGCGTCAAGACCTTATGCTTGCCGGACAGCAGGATCTCAATGTCGTGACCCCGTGACAAAAGCAACTCAACGGTGGGCCGCAGCTGCTGCTCCAGATAATAGCTCATGCCAAACAGTACCGTTTTCAGGCCAAGTTCGGCAGCAAAGATTGTGGTCGCCAGGCCCTTTTCGCCAGGCTGCCAGACATAGGCCTCGCGGCCGGCCAGTTTTTCTTTAAGGCGATTGATCTTCCCGCGAGCGGCAGCCACTTCAGGATCTTGGGGGAGTGTGTTGGGGACACCCACGAGTTGGGCGACTTGGTCCACCCACGCTAACGTCCCTTCCAAGCCTAAGGGAAAAGTCATGGGCACATAGGGCTGACCATAGAGGCGATTGAGCGTCTCAAGCGGTCCACGCCCAAAGGTGTAACATAGTGCAGCATTGGCATTGGCACGTGACAGGGTAGCGAGTTCATCAAAAGGGGTGCCTAACCGCACCGCGGTATTGACATCCACTCCGATTTTGTCCAACAAGCGGCGAATTTCCTTGATATCCTCGAGCTCGGCAGGCCGGCCAGAGACACGCTTGGTAAAGAGGTTGATGCTGGGACGAGTATCAGTGTTCGTCGGTAAGCGCGGGCGGGATTCGGCGACGAAACTGAAAAGCAGATCCAAAGCTTGATAAGCGCCTTGCCGGAATCCTTCTCCCGTGCAGCCGGCCACCATCAAGTAGCGTACAGGTGCGTGCAACGTGGGAGCCACCTGCGCCACTACACCATCCACGTCTTCACCAATGATGTATGAACAGCAGTTGGTGAGAACCACGATCAGTTTGGGATGGTACTTGGTATCGACTTCTACGAGGGCTTGGCGCAAACGATCTTCACCACCATAAACCACCTGGGTAGCATCCATCGCCGTGCAAAATGGGTTTGGCCGATGCTGGGCTGAACTGCCAGGCCAGGCGCGTGAGGGCGCTATGTTCAACGAACAACCGACTGAGCCATGCACCAGCGTCAAGACTTCAGGCGCAAACCAGGTCAGTACATCCAACGCTCCAAAAAAGGCGCAGGCGTTCTCAATATCCTGACTCTCAAAAGCCGGCAGCACCCCTGCCTTGTTCCACTGGTTCAGATCTTTCAGAGTCCATTGACTAAACTTGACGTCTTTTTCGTAGCGATCAAGCGGCATCGGTTATCTCCTTCACCTGGCCCATCTTGTAGGTTTCACCGAATTGCTCGAGCTGATATTGATACGTCCAGGCATCACCGGTATTACGGTGGAAAATGTTGTAATTACAGAAGGGAATCGCGCGACCATCGGGCAGCAGAGTATGGACGCAGCACTTTTGAGCACGATTCTGATCCCACGAGTATAGATCCTGGAAGGCATGGATACTGATTTGCTTCATGCGCTTGCGGAAGGCACGCGGCGGTGTATCCAGGCCGCAGCAGTTGACGCTAGTGAGTAGTTGCATGATGCTCTCTTCTACTCGACCGGTTTCCGTGCCCAACACCGCCGAAGCCGAGGCAATGGCTTCCACTGCCGACCGGGACAGTTTGAAAAGATCAGTCATGTCGGCGCGCGAACGATTAGTGACGTAATCAAGGAATTGCTTCACATCGACGAAGCGCGTCAGGGACAAAGGCTGATCTTGCTCATCCAGCAGGATGTAGGACGTGCTGCCGCACAGCGGATGGTGGCAGGGTACGCAGATGAAGTCAGACATCTTGACCTGCCCGTGGGTCTGTGCTTCGATAGCTTCCATGACGCCCGTCATCGTTATGCGATCAAGCGAGTTGATACTCATGCCAGCACATCCGCCCAGCGCAAAGACCGGCTGAACCTGCACCGTGAGGACATTGGGGGTCTTGAAGAGATACTCAATAATGGGACCCAATTGATCATCGTTGAGGCCCTTCATGATAGCGGGCACCAGAATGGTTGAGATGTTGTACTTGGAAAGTCGCTCCAGGCATTGAAGTTTGAGCGGCAGCAGATCCTTGCCACGCGTCTGCTTGTAAACTTCGGGATTAAAGCCGTCAAAGGAAAGATAGATGGTAGGTCGAATATCGGCTAAGGCCCGGGCAAATTCTTCATCCTTGGCAATCCGATTGCCATTAGTAAAGAGCAGGACGCCTTCAATGTTCCGGCGCTTGGCGAGGCGGATAAAATCCAGGATCTCCGGATGAAGTGTCGGCTCACCCCCCGTAATGGCTAATTGATTGAGCAAACCCTCGCGGGCCACCGCTTGATCGATCATCCACTCAAAACGCTCCCGCCCCAAATACCAAGCGCGTGTGGCATGGGGCGGGGTATAACAAATCGGGCAGTCGAGATCACAGACGTTGGTGATTTCTATCTGAGCAAAGCAGGTATGCTGCTGATGATCCGGGCAGAGTCCACAATCGTTGGGGCAACCTTTTTTCACCTCAGAGCCCAGCTCCAATGGGAGGTCGGGCGGCTTGATCGCCGTGCGTGAGCTGTTGACCCAATCCACATTCGTGGCGACAAGCGTTTCAGAGTGGCCATGCTGAGGGCAAAACTTGCGCATGATCAGTTGATCATCTCGGATAAGCAGCTGCGCATTAATCAACTCTGTGCACACCGGGCAGATGCTGCGTGTGAAACCGTAATACATGTGGTGACCAATGGCTCGGTCCATGTCTGCGTCTCCTTAATCTCCTGAAAGCTCCGGCCAGGCTTCATTTGCCTTGCCGTTGAGGTACTTACTAAAAAGATCTAACGGCGGGTCAACTTTACTTACCATGCCCCCGATTAAGGATGCTAAAGTTGCCATTTGCCTCAGCGAGGCAGGCCTGTTTATGCTGCAGCCAAGCCTGGGCTTTAAATGATCCATTTCCCAAACGGGAACCATGGCATAGCAGGGTGAGTGGTTCATCAATTGGGAGCGTGGTAGATAACGTGACTTGAAGCCGAACGGTGAGCATAATGCCCAAACCATGTTGGCTGCCGAGCAACCCCATGGACTGGTCGAAGAGTGCGGCCAGAATTCCGGAAGCAGGCATTTGGCGCAAGCCAGCTGGCAACTGCAGAAGCCCACCCAGAGCTGATCGGTCGGACGGCAGGCGCCAGTCAATGTGCAAATCACTCGCTCTTTCAAGCGGTCCCTCGCAACAGGCCGACCAAGCGGGCCAATGCCGCAGGGAGTCAAATTCAGGCTGCAGATTGTGTCCGGGGATATTCTTATTGAAGGGCATCGGGGGATCTTCCAACTCTGTTCGAGTAAAGATGCCTTCGGCTTCTGTCAGGAGGTTATCGTTGGCATCCTTGATTTCTCCGTAGGTCTCGATTACTTGACCCCGGTCCTCAACCAAGTAACCCCATATACAAATGGGGATGGCCACAGGGACAGGTCGGTGATACCGTAACGTCAGATCCCTAGGGAGAGCGCCGCCTTCGCTCACGAGATCCTTTGCCACTCGCTCCAGGATGTCGGCTAACAGCAATCCCTGAAATCCACCATGCATGATAGTCCCCAAGCCAGACCAGCTGGCAGGAGCTGTCACGAGGGCCTGAAGAGTGGTCGGGCCCGTTTGGGTAAACACTGGCATTTGCCCAAAAGCACTCGGCAATCCATGGTTCAGCAGTGTTGGCGCACGATCCACGATTGACATCTTTTCACTCGTCTTTTTTCCACGTTTGTTGCAGCAGGCTATTGAGGGGAAGGATATATCCTCGTTTTTATAAAGAGGCTGATGCCACCCTACTCTAAAAGAAAACGGCCCGCCCAACAACGGCAGGCAGTCGAGTTTCCACCTAAACCGGTGTCTAGTTTTTCAGAGTGTCAATAGCGCCCAACAACACAGCGCGCATTCGTACTCACTCGGACTAGACTCCAGTCGAGGAAGAAACCAGACTTCAATCTGTTGCCTACAGATGAATTACCGCATACTCTGTTCTAGGAGATTTCACAAGCGGTTAACCCGATGCAAAGAAATGGTAATACGCCAAAACGATAAGAGCGCAGCCGTCAAACGACGATTTCATCAATCCAAACACATCGAAAAAGTCCTGTGGGCTATCCATCGGGTTGCAGACGAGGGGCGGTCAGTTATCCTGAGAATGACTTGACATTACCCAGGCACTTGCCAGGAGAAGCTTCGGTCTGTGCGGTTCGATTGCTGCGGCAATCACCTTGCTCGTTGCTTCACGGCCTATCAGTTTAGTCGATAGTTATCGAGTCAATCATTCCCACATAGTGACTCTTTCAACCATCACCATGTCATCCAACCCTGCGAGCAAATTCTTGTCCCGTTCTCCCCTAGCAAATGAAATGCCCCAAACGCCTGTACGTTTCCTCATTGTTGATGACCACGCTGCCTTCCGCCTGATCTTGCGCCAAATGGTCGAGTCGCACCCGCATTGGTCTGTGCTGGCAGAGGCACGAAACGGTTATGAAGGTACCCTCCTGGCCCAAACACACTCACCCGATGTGATTTTGATGGATGTCGTCATGCCGATCATGAATGGCATCGAGGCGACCCGCCAAATCCATCAGTTGGCGCCGAATTCACGCATCATCTTGTTCAGCGCTTATCACGAAGAGGAATTTGTTTTGTCCGGCATGCTGGCAGGCGCAGTTGGCCTCATTTGGAAGGACCAGTTAGACGAGAGCAGCTTAGAGGATATTGTGGGGCCACCACCCGTGCCAGAGTCTGAAGTGTAGACCGAGCACTGCGCAGAAAACTTGGCGAAATGGTTACTTCTCAGGCTGAGTGCAGGTTACCAGCACCCGTAGCCGAAACACGGGTAAACTTTGATTTTTTGCCACATGTTCAGGCACGTGTGATGAAACACGTGGCCTTACGCCCTCATTACCCACATCGAACGTTATTACCTGCCAGGCCTGGGTAGTAAGAGGAAGTCCTTCACCGTGTACCTTTTCAGAGAGTGCACTGTGTAATGGGTCTTCCGACAACATGACAATATACACTTGATCAATTTTCTCTTTTCGGTTATTGTTTCGGCTGAAAAACAACCCACACTTACATCTTTGATCAACGCAGCCGATGATGTTAAAAGTAGCCCAAGATGAATCTCCCGTCATTTGAAGATCGTTCAAAAACTCAACAGTGGAAGCCGTCAAATTAAGGAGAATCCTCATGAATATGCCTGAGCTGGTTTATCGGCTGGTTAACGACGAAGCCTTGCGAAACCTCATGCAGGTGGACGTTGAAGAAGCAGTAGTCGCGGCAGGCGCAGTTCTGAGCCGAGAAGAATTAGACGCCCTGGCCGCCCTATCTTGGGACACCTCACTTTTTGCTAACACCCAAGGACCAGATCAATGGTGGGTCAGGCAGCTGAATCATTGCCCTATACAGGTCAGATTGTCTACGCCTGTCTAGAACAGTCGTGGTCTGACAAACATTGTTCCCCTCAGTATATTCAGGCGATGCAGAGGGCTTTGGCATTAGGCACTCAGTCAGAGCTTGCCGAACCACTGTCATTTATGCATCTAGCGGGCCTATGTTGCCAGGCAGCAGGGGGCGAGCCGCAACAGGCAATTGACATTGCTGCGGCTTGGACGTCGTTGTATACTGCCGCCCATTTGCTGGATGATGTTGAAGATGGCGGGCCTATCACCCCAGAGACCGCCACCACGCTCAATGCTGCCACGGGGCTGATCTTCACCGCCTTTCGTGTTTTATCAACCCCATGGACGACAAAGGTATCTGATCGGGTACGCCTCGCCATTGTGGAAGACTTTGCACGTACTGCGCTCCAGATGGGTTGCGGTCAACACCTTGATCTCTTGGGATCCACTTCTTCTTTAGATCAATGTTGGAAAATGGTTGAATCCAAATCGGGCGACTGTTTCGCGCTTGCCTGTCGGACAGGTGCAATGTTGGCAGGCGCCCAGGTCGAGACCGTTGAAAGTTATAGTCAGTTCGGTCAACACTTGGGTGTCATCCTTCAGATCGCGGATGATTTGCACGGTATTCGAGCGACCAAAGACGAGCGGGGTGACTTAGCCACCGGGAAACGTAGTCTGCCAATCTGGTATGCTCTATCCGTAGCACCGCTGGAGTTGCGAGAACATCTGCTGCACTGTCTACAAACCGCGTCTCACGATCCAACCGCTGAAGCACGCGCCTTGGAGCTGATCCAGACTTCGGGCGCAGCACTTTATCTCGACATCGAAACTCGGCGGCATTGCCTTCAGGCACTAACCTGTTTGCACCAAGTGGAGCCGTTAGCAGGACCTGGCCAGCAACTTGCTCGCTTATTAAACGACTACTGTCCGCTCAGCCAATGTGGTGCAGGATGTGGCTCATGAGACGCCTCCGATCCACGATGTTCCACCGACCCAACGAAATCGGGTTACAACCGTGGGTCTATCCCACTTCTTTTCTCCTGGCTGTACTCATGCTCATGCTGATTGTGGCCACAGCGATTTACTTGGCATACTGGCCTGAAGATGGGGTAGGGTGGGCGCCTCATACCAACCAGATTACGCGAATAGATCCTGCCGGCCCAGCAGCCGGTATCCTGCAGCTGGGTGATACAATTATCATTTGGGATGGCGTTCCAATCAATCAGATTACTCAGCTGTATGCTGACAAGGACGCAGGTGATGAAGTCCAATTCACTATATTGCGCGACGGACGAGTCTCCAGCAAGTCTTTCCGGCTCTTTGCCCCTTCAATTCCAATCTTAGTCAGTCGCTTGGAACCCTTGTTCATCGCCGTAGTATTCTGGGTATTGGGCATTGTAGTCTTTGCTTTCAATTCAACCGATATCGCAGCGCGATTGTTTCATTATACTTTTAGTTACATAGGCTGTGGAGTTCTGGTACTTGGCGCCTTATCCATTACAGGGCTATCCTGGCCTAGCCATTTCTTCTACTTCGCCATGTGGTTGCTGGGACCACTCGCAGTGCATTTGCATCTCTACTTCCCGGCGCCCATTACTATCCCGTATCAACGGCGCCTGCTCGTCATGCTGTATACCTGTGCCGTTATCGCTGGACTGGCCAGCTTTGTGCTCGGTATAGTCGCGATCCGGTCAAGCCAAGGTTTCCGGTTGGTGACCTATCTCTTTTTAATCGCAAACTTGACAACGACTGTAGCTTTGTTAGGGAAGACTTACCGAACGACAACTCTAGCTCTGGCCCGTCAAAGAATTCGTCTGGTAGTCCTGGGAACAGTGCTGGCCATAATTCCAGTTACCAGTTTGGGACTAATACCGAATGCCCTATTCGGTCAACCCATTATTTCCTACAACCTTGCCTTCGCGTTCTTGATCATCGTTCCGCTGACTTATGGAACTGCTATTCTGCGCTATCGACTGATTCAGGTCGATCAATATATTAGCCGCCGGTTCGCCAACTTTGTCCTGATCATTATCCTCAGCGCCATTTATCTATTGTTGTATGAACTCTCATATTATTTATCTGTGCTCCATCCTGAACTGACACTGCCGATTGGCGCACTTTTTGTCTTGTTGATCGCAACCACCTTTATGCGCGTACGCAACCGACTGCAAAAGGTTGTCGATTGGGCCTTTTATGAAGGCTGGTATGACTTTGGCACAGCCGTGCAAAAGATGAATCAAGCGTTGGATCAAGTCGATGAGCCAGCCGCCTTAGCGGCGATGCTGCCGCGGAACCTGGCCGCTACCATGAAACTAGAATGCAGCTGCTTGATCCTCACCGATCAAGTTGGGCACCATTACGGTCATTTGACGTCTTGTCCAGCTTGCCCGATCGATCGGGCCGGGAGATTGCAAATCGATACGGCCACGGTCATCAGCCAGCACCTCATCGGGGAACACGGCCCAATCTTGGGCAGCGTGCTTCGGCAAAAGTTAGTCACTAAACCCTTAACCTTAGATGAGCAGCGATTGCTGAGCTGCACCCAGGAACGCGTCTGGGTGCCCTTAATGGGCCGCGAAACCCTGTTGGGCATCCTCATCTTAGGCCCCAAACAATGCGATGACGTATTTGACTACAACGATTTTAAGATCCTAGAAGTGGTTGCCCGGCAAGCCAGTATCACGATTCAAAACACCGCCCTGCTCCTGGAGGTGCAGCAACGCGCTGACGACATCGAACGATTGCATCAAGAACTTCTTCGGGCGCGTGAAGAAGAGCGTAAACGCTTGGCGCGCGAGCTGCATGATGAGGTCATGCAGGCGCTCGTGGGACTCAATTACGGCCTCTCGAAGCTGGATACCCTTGCTACTACCGCAGAAGCGAGCGGTCCTATCTCGAAACTGCTGGTTCAATTACAGCAGGTTATGGATGACCTACGGCGAATTTGCAAAGAACTGCGGCCGCCCACCTTAGACAGCTTGGGCCTCGCACCAGCTTTGCGCTCCCTGGTGCGTGAGACAGAAGCCAAATCCAATCTGTCGGTCGAGTTGATTGTCGAGGGGAACAAAGATGCGAAGTTACCTGAGGAACTGGAAGTCTGCTTGTTTCGGATCTTGCAAGAAGCACTGACCAATGTCCAAAAACACGCGCGGGCCACACACGTTTCCGTGGAATTTATGATCGAACCTTCGGAAGTCCGGCTCCAAGTTCAAGATGACGGCTGCGGCTTTGCTATTCCCGTGAAGCTGAGTCAATTCATGGATGTTAGACACTTTGGATTGGTCGGCGTGCGTGAACGGTTGGACCTGGTGGGGGGAAAGCTGCATTTATCCTCTACCCCTGGAACAGGCACCTGTCTGGAAGCGCGGATAGCGCTACCTTATCAAGCTCCCCATTTAATCACGAGGATCGAACGATGAGCGACATGGCACACAAGATCATTCGGGTGGTAGTCGCCGATGACCATCCTATCGTTCGCTCAGGCATTCATAACGAGCTGTCCAGTCATGCCGACATCCACGTCATCGGTGAAGCAACGAATGGTGATCAAGCGCTCCACTTGGCGCATACGCTTCAACCCGACATCCTGTTACTCGATGTCAACATGCCCGGTCTGCGTGCAGTCGACGTCATCAAACGCCTGCGCGAAATTCCTGCTGCGCCGCATGTGATCGTGCTCACGATGTTGGAAGATGAAGAACTCGTGCTTACCCTACTGGCGGCTGGGGCCAAAGGGTACATCTTAAAGGATGAGCAACCGGCCATCATTGTCGGCGCGGTGCGCGCTGTGGATCAAGGCGCTTTGTGGCTGAGCACCAAAGTTGCGCATGTCATCAGACGTCGAGAAGATCGGCCAGCCGACGAGTCACCCGAAAAAACCTTAACGCCTCGCGAGATTCAAGTTCTACGCCTGATAGCGCGCGGGTGGAGTAATGCGAGAATTGCACAGGACATGTGTGTTACCGAGGCAACCATTAAGTTCCATGTAGGCAATATCTACGACAAACTGGCTGTCACCTCACGTGTAGAAGCTGTGCTTTACGCTATCCACTCGGCCTTAGTCGACTTGAAAGCAGATTAGTCCCGCTCGGCCATTAGATTGAAACCGCTCAACTGTAGCGCTAGAAGATCGGAGCGGCTTCAGCAATTGCCGATATCCGCACAGCCTCATCTCACGTGTAAAGACCACCTCCTAGCAGATTGTCGGAGAACAAGACCTATCGGCGCAGAAGTGCGGGTGTGAGCGCCGATGTGGCGGAAGTCACGCCGCCGGAAGTATTTAAGCGCCGTCATCCCGGAAGAGTTCGGCGGGCTGGGCGCCGACATGATCACGTATGGCTTGCTCAACGAAGAAATCGGGCGGGCCTGCTCATCCACGCGGAGCTTGTTGGCCGTGCAAGGCATGGTGTCCTATGCCCTTCTGCGCTGGGGCAAGCCGCAGCACAAGCAGACCTGGCTGCCCCGTCTGTTGGAGGCTAACGCCTCCAGTTTCGCGCGCGCCGATCAACGGTTAGCCCAAGATTTCACCCCCACCTACGCCGACTTGCAAACCCAATTGCGCCAGAATCCCGTCGCGCATGTCGATGAAACCGGCTGGAAAGTCGGTGGGCATTCCGCGTGGTTATGGGTCTGTACGAATGACCAGCTCACAGTGTATGCCATTGATCCCCATCGCGATCATACGGTGGTCGAACGCATGCTTGGTCAGAATTTTGCCGGAGTGCTCATCACCGATTGCTTCCTTGCCTATGACCCACTGACTTATGAGAAAAGCAAATGTGTGGGACACCTCTTGCGACGCTGCAATACCCTTGTCGAAAGTGGCAACGCCAGTGCGATTCGCTTTAGCGAACACGCGGCCCGCTTGCTCCGCAGCGCGATCAAATTGAAAGAACGTCAGCCCACGATGAATAAACCTGGCTATGCCGTGGCCTGTGGCCGCTTAGAAGCGGTGTTCGACCGCTTATTGGCCCGTCACTATCGTCAAGCCAAGACGGTGCGCTTCGTCAAGTTGCTCCGCAAACAACGCCCCTACCTGTTCACCTTTTTGTATGTCGCGGCCGTGGCACCGACGAACAATGCGGCCGAACGAGAGTTGCGGCCAGCCGTGATCATCCGTAAGACCAATGGCTGCAACCGGAGTTCCACGGGGGCGACAGTTCATGCCGTCTTAAGCAGTGTGATCCGCACGGCACGAAAACATGGACATGATGTCGTGGAGGTGGCCAAACGCGTGTTACAACACCCCGAACCAGTCATTGCGAACATATGCAGCCCGGCCCAACCACCACCGATCTCGCCTGTGCCTACGGCTCATTCTAGTTTGAGTGCTGTATTAACAACTTGACGGTAGTCACCGTTGCCGCACGCTTGATGCGGTAAAGTATTACCTATACGGCATAGGCAAATAGGCTTCGGGGCAATTGGCCCTGTACGAGGTGGATTTGACAACTGGCGCCATGCGACAGGTGGGCGCAGCACGGGAGAAATGGGGGAATATGCGCGCTTCAGAGCGGTATATCGTGTGGGAACAGATGGATGATTCGCAAACGTATAATGAAATACTATATGTACGATTTACAAACAGACCAAGAATCGATCCTCGCCACACACACTGCCTGGCCGGATGTATCGGGCAGTATTGTTATGTGGGGGAACGTGCAAGGATACGATTTGAGTAAGGGCACTCCGA